>DATGSL010000122.1:0-6070 GCA_035302665.1 Opitutales bacterium
AAAGCCGCCAATGCCGGCGGTGTTGCAACCAGTCAGATGGAGATGCAACAAAACGCGAACTTGACCCAATGGTCTTTCGAAATGGTCGATAAACGCCTTCGCGAGATCATGATCGATATCCACCGCCGCGCGCAGAAAACCGCAGAAGAATTTGGCGAACCGCACAACCTCAATCTCGGAGCCAACGTTGCCGCCTTCCGACGCGTTGCCGACGCGATGGTCGCTCAAGGCGTCGGCTGATTCAGATCAGCGACGCGCAATCTAAAATCATCAATTTAAAATCTAAAATTTAAAAACCCTCCCTGATGCGACTGCTTTCGGCAAAGGCGAGCACCGATTCATCGGCAAGGGCCCCGACAACGACGAGTCCGCCCGAAGCGTCGCTCCAGGTAACAACCTGATAATGCTCGCAATGCCCGGCACGAATGCCGTCCGGGCGCACGACAACCTCCTCAAAGCCGCGGCTCACCGGTGTCTTTTCCGCAAAAACAAAACACGAGATCCGCTCGACCTCATTTTCGTAAAAAAGAACCCCATTCCGCTCACCCTCTATCGCGACGATCCCGGCTCCGGTCAATCGATAGCCATCCGGTATCCGCGTCGGCGCCGAAACTCCGGCAATCCGCTCATTTAGCCAATTTGCGGCGAAAATCGGATCATCCGTTTCAATTCCTGCTTCCGACCGTTCCCCCAACGGCATTCGATGCGTTTCCACAAAAAGACGCGCATCTTTTCCGGAAAGTCCGGCCGACGGAAAAAACAGAAACGCTGTCAACAAAAGTGCCATAAAGGCAGCCGCAACACTCCATGTAAGGCGCAGCCGCGCCGGAAACGGGGCCTCCTTCGCCGAAATTTCGTGCACCCGCTGACGCAAAGCCGCTCCAGCAACAGGTGTCCCTTCCCGAAGCCGTTGCAACGAACGCGTCGTCTCCCGCTGCCAGCTCTGACTCGCCCGACACGTTTCGCAGCTCTCAAAATGATGGTCCAGCTGCAAACTGGTTACCACATCGAGTTCATTATCCTCAAATGCATGAATCAGCCTCTGAACATCTTCGCAATCAACCTTCCGCACGATTCCTGCCCTCCTTTTTAATAATTCCACGACTCTCCGCATAACCGGCGAGCTTTTTTTGCAATCGGCTCCGAGCCCGATGCAGACGCGACATAACCGTCCCGATCGGACATTCCATCACCTCGGCGATTTCCCGGTAACTCAGTTCGCCAAAAGTCGAATAAAGCAAAACCTGCCGCTCGCCTTCCGGCAGCTCGTCGATCGCCTTGCTCACTTCCGCATCGAAAAACTCGTTCCATTCGGTCCGCTCTTCTTCTCCCGTCAAAAGTGGCACCGGTTTCGGCGAAACCGCCTCGGTCGGCTCCTCCAATTCCACCAGCTGCGGCCGACGCGATTTTTTCCTCAACCGATCGATCCACGTGGTTCGCAAAACACGGAAGATCCAGGCCCGCGGATGCTCCATTCGACTCAACTGTCCGATCGATTTCCATGCTTTGAGAAAAACTTCCTGCACCAGTTCCTCAGCCTCCGAATCGTCGCCACTCAAACGCCACGCGGTCCTGTGCAAAGCATCGATCTCCGCCTCGACCAGTTGATGAAAAAACTGCCGGTCCTGACGGTCGGTTCCACTTCGTTTCCAGATCATTCGCCAGCAATCATATCATCCGTTTCAACGCTATAACAGCGGCTTGATCATTTTCTCAAGCGGACCGCGCCGCAGATATCCGACGTGGGTATTCCGAATATTCCCTTCACGATCAATGATATAGGTCGTCGGCAACACCCGAATTCCACCATAGGCACCGGTGATCCGCATATCGGCCATCACGATCGGATAATTGATTCCCATCGATTCGGAAAACTCAGCGACCACGTCGGGTCCGGCTTCATCAAGCGAAACTCCGATAATCACCAATCCTTCCTCCTCGTATTCCTTTTGAAGATCGATAAAACCGGGAATCTCCATCCGGCACGGCGGACACCAAGTCGCCCAGAAATTCAAAACAACGACTTTCCCGTCAAACTCGGACGACTCGACCATCTCCCCCGCCAGATCTTTCAGCGCCCACGAAGGTGCTGGTGTCGGATCGATATTTTTCGGTCCCTGACGGGCAAAAAGAAAGACGGCACCGACCAGAATCGCCGCAACCACCACACCTTTTAATATTCGAGTTTGCTTCATGACACCTACGAAAACGCTGCGAACCGCTCCTTTATTCCCAAACGGAAATTTTCCCCAACATTGAAGATTTTTTTAAAAATCGAAGAAAAAATCCGATCCCCTAAATCACTTATCCTCAATTTATAATCTCGTAACACGGAATCGGGTCCGTCCGGGAAGGCTTGACCCTCCCTCATGGAATGTCCTACCTCAGACTCATCGTTTCACCTAGGAAATAGGAGTCTTTTCCATGAACGGACCATTTTTTTTACGCCGGATGTTCGCCTGCATCACTCTCGGATGCGCGACGCTTCTCGCTTCCAACTCAACTTCAGCCCATACGGTTCCTGAACCGGCTATTCAGGCCCATCAAATGCTCGGCCCGGGAGTTTGGTCCCAGGTGATCAAACTCGAGAATCGAAACAAAAAGAGCCGCTATCCGGCAACTCTTTACGCAACTGTCTTTGAATTCGACAACGTCCTTTGGTTCTACACGAGCACCGGCACCCAGCCGATCGAACGAAGTCGCAACCGCGTCGACGCCTACCGCAAGAATCTTTTGCCGTTGCTGAAAAATATCGAGCGCGGCTTCAGCTCCTTAAAAATCATTTCGGCCGGAAAAACTTTCGCTGACGATACATCGCTCGCAAAACTGGAAAACGGTTGTGTGATCGAATCGATCTACAGTCTCGAAAAAGTCCGCCGAGCCGGGACAGAAATCGAGAAAGCCCGCCTCCTCCTTTATTCAGCGAGCCGAAATAGCCGCCGCGGCATCGGCGGAAATGCGCGCGGTCACGCAGTCCTTATTTACCAGACGAGCGAAGGGATTTTCTACGTCGATCCTCCCGAAATCTCAGTCGTCAAACAATTCACCGACGAACTTTCCTGGGATCCGAAAACGTTCGCTGCATCGATCGAAGAACCGTACGGCAAAGCCGAGATCAATCAGGCCTTTTTTGTCCCGGTCAACGAATTCGATGGGATCGTCTCCACCGACGACACGCTCTATTCGGGCGATCAGTAAGGTTGGTAGCTGTTCATTCTTTTCAACGCCAGCGGGAGATACTAAATTGCCCGTTCTCGCCTTGAAATCGACCATGAACCGACGATCAACCACCGATGAAAAACGCGTTTCCTCCATTTGCGCTGGCGACCGCTAGCAGTGAAGCGGTTCTTTCCGGATGCGATCAGTCTAACGGTACGGAACGCAGCGGGATCGTCGAACAACAGATCCCTATCGGCTCGAGCGAACTGCGCACGATTTCCGTTTTTCTTTCAAACCGAAACCCGCAATCAGTGACGATTTTGGCCCGCATCTTCGCAAACGACGGGCGTCTTCTCCGCGAAATCAGCCAATCGGTTCCACCGGGAGAGCGTCAATGGATTGCGCTCGACGTCGATCTTTCTCCCTTATCCGGAGCGAAAATTGGACAATTTGTTCAGTTTCAACTCGATCTTCCGAAAAACGTCGCTTGGCTCGAATCGATCCCCGATCCGGCATTTCCCGCGAAATTCTGTTTCCGCCTTTCGCCGCCGCAGCCTTGTTTTTGGCCAACCAATGTTTTGCCGGAAACAACAGGCTCCAACCGATTCACCGGAATCTGGAAATCGGATCCGGAAAAACCGTTTCCACAATGGCTCGAAATCAGCTGGAAAGATTCGCTCGAACTCCGCGGACTCGAACTCGATTTCCCAAATTCCGCTGAAACACCGACCCATTATCTGCTCGAAGTTTTCGCGGAGAATCAATTAGCGAATTCGGTCGAAGTGACGGAAAATACGCTTCAAACCCGAACCGATCTTTTCGACGCGCCGACTTCCGCCGATCACGTGCGCCTGACGATTTTCGCTACGCAGAATGCACCATCGGTTTCCATCAGCCGCATCGCGCCGCTGTAACCGTCGAAATTAATTTTTCCGCCGACAAATTTCGAGAAGCCGATCGTAAACATCGACCGCTTCGATTTCACCTTTCAATTCAGGGAAATCGCCTGCAAAAACCGGCCAATCGGCCTGCTCTTCCGGAAGCCGTCCGTGCGAACCTTTCACAAGCGTGGCGTCGAGCGGAATCAAATCCATCAACATCCGGAATCCGAGTTTTTTCTTCAAAAGCTTGAATGCCGCTTTCACTTTCGGCGACCGGATCTGAGGATCGATAAATAGCTCGACCGGATCGTAACCCGGTTTTCGATGAATATCGACGCAGCGCGCAAAATCTGGGGCTTTCGCATCGTCTTCCCAATAGTAATAGGTAAACCAACTGCGGGAATCGGAAAAAACGACCCAATCGCCCGCCCGTTCATGATCCAACCCGATCTCCTTTTTTTCAGCCGCGCCGAGAACGCGCTCAACTCCTTCGGTTTCCCTCAACACCTGAGCCACTTCTTCTTCGAGCGAAGGGTTATTCAGATATACGTGGGCAATTTGGTGATCAGCTATCGCAAAAACCTGGCTCGCACCGAGATCGATCATTTCCCGACCGAGTTCGTCTTTAATCGCAATCCAACCTTTTTTTCTAAAAACTCGGTTCAAATGAACCGGCCGATCGACCGACGTGATTCCGTATTCCGACAAAATCACGACCGAACAACCGCGTACTTCAAAATAGTCGATCAGATCGCCCGCAACTTCATCGATCGCTTTAAGATCGCTGTCGATTTTCGGCCTCTCGATCCCGAAACGCTGCAAATTGTAATCAAGATAAGGAAGATAAACGAGGGAAAGCGACGGCTGATGTTTCTCTTCGATCCATTTGGCCGAGGCAGCGATCCATTGCGACGACTCGATCCCCGAAAGCGGTCCCCAAAAGGTCGGAAACGGAAACTCCCCCAGATCTTTTTTAATATCGCTTCGGATCGAAAAAGGAGCCGTGTAAATATCGAAAACCTTCCGCCCGTCCGCCGGATACATCGGGCGCGGAGTGATCGAATAATCGACCGCGGAATACATATTGTACCACCAAAAAAGCTTGGCACAGGTAAAACCCTCCTGCTCTTCCCGAAGCACCTCCCAAATCTTCGGAGCGCGAACAATCTGATCGGGCTGTTTCCAAAACTGATGTTCGGCCAACTCCCGATTGTACCAGCCATTCGCAACGATCCCATGTTCGGACGGCCGCTTCCCGGTTACGTAAGTCGATTGGGAAGTGCACGTCACAGCAGGAAGAGCGGGACGGACCGCAGCAGACTGATTGCGCGAAAAAAACCTCTTCAAATTGGGGGTCGACTCCCCGATCAAACGGGAACTCAACCCGACAATATTCAGCACGACGACCCGTTGTCTTCCTTTTGCCATGGCCTGCCATTTGTAAAGCAGAGCACCCTTCTTTGGCAAGTCAACTGCGCACCGAAAAAGCGGGCGAATTCGATTCAAAAGCACCACCCGCCCTCACTCCGTTATCAGGAAACGTTAAAGAATTTTCTCCGGTTCGAGCTTCGCTGCTTCCGGATATTTCGCCCGAACAGCTGCTACTTCAGCCGCAAAAACATCGACCTGCTCTCCGGCCATCCCGAGAAATTGTTCCTTTTCCGCAAGCAATCCTTCCAACTTTTCGCGGCTGAGCCCGATCCGCGCATCGGCAGCCAGACGCTCGACCAGATCATTGTGCGAAATTTTCCCATTCCGAAGATCGAGAACGGTAGCCACCGCATGTTCCTTGATCGCTTCGTGCGCCGCTTCCCGTCCGCTTCCTGCCTTGACCGCCTCCATGAGAAAGGTCGTCGTCGCAAGAAAAGGAAAATATTTTTCGTTTTCAGCTTCGATCACCGCCGGGAAAGTTTCAATTTGACGAAGCACCGTCAAAAACGTTTCCAAACAGCCATCGATCGTAAAAAAGGCATCGGGAAGCGCCACCCGCCGCACGACCGAACAGGAAACATCGCCCTCGTTCCATTGAT
>DATGSL010000123.1:0-8572 GCA_035302665.1 Opitutales bacterium
TTGATTTCGTCGGCAAGGAGGATGTTTGCGAAGATCGGTCCCGGCTGAAAAACGAATCGCCGTCCTTCGGGAGTTTCTTCGAGCATGGGGTTTCCCGTGATATCGCCTGGAAGGAGATCGGGAGTGAATTGAACCCGCAGCGCTTCGATCTGAAGTGCTTTGGAGAGCGCTTTGACCAGTTCGGTTTTCCCGAGTCCCGGCAATCCTTCGATTAAAAGATGTCCGCGCGCGAGGATCCCGGTCAGAACATTTTCGATCAGGGTCTCCTGTCCGAAAAGAACATTGTTGAGCGATTCGCGGAGTTGATGGAGTTGGGCTGAAAATGCGGAAATTTCTTCATCGGTGGCAAAAGCGGGCTGAGGATCGGTCATGTAGGTTTTTTAGCGGAAATATTGTTGGAGACGCGCTTCCTCTGCGGGAGTGAGGCGGGAGTGGAAAACGGCTTCACCCCCTTCGCTTGTCGTGTTGGCGGCTCCGGCGGCAATCGGGCCGAGTGGTAAATTGGGATCGACTTCGGGAACGGTTTGCGAGATTCCGATATCTTCTCCGAGAGCTGCGTGGCTGAGATCGTCGTTTGAAACTGCTTCGCGGCGGTCGGAATCGATCAGTGGCGGAGATTCCTTAAAGGTAAGATCGGCAGAGTTGCCATCGGGGCCGGGGCGGCCGGAGGCGATCGATCCGCCGAGGCAGACTCCGCCCGCGCAAATCGCGCATGCTTCGCCCGGATTGTTGCACGGCTCGCCGTTGAGCGCCATTTCGCATGTTTGCATCGACTCGCTCAGCATTTTGGTGAGACGGTCGAGCTGTTCCTGCGAAATTCCTTGAAGGTTGGAAAAATCGATCTGTTGCAATTGGGCGAGCATTTCCGAATTGAGTTTGAGATCTCCCGCTTGCAGATCTGAAAGAGCTTCCTGCCAAAGCTTGTCGAGCTGCGGCGCGAGTCCCGAAGGCATCTGGTCGAGCGAATCACGCGCAACCACCAGTGGATAAGCTGCTTGGTCGAGTTTGTTGTGCATTTGGCGGATCGAATCGGCGACGTTGTCCCGGAGGTTATCGCCGGCTTCGAGGCTGTTGTGACTGTACCATTCCTGCACCGGCTGTTCCCGGAGCGCTTCGACCTGCTCCTTCCATTTTTCGATCGATTCCTCTTCGAAAAGATCGCGTTCTTCGAGAGTTTCGGCCCACGATTCGATTTGTTGCCAGGCGATCGGTTCTTCGGGTGTCAGTGGTTGTGCCTCGACTTTTTGCTGAACCGGAATTGAGCCGGCGAGCAGGAGGAAACCGATCGAAGCAAGCGGTGGAACTGCGAGCCGTCGGTAGGACCATTTGAGAAATGACGGAATCGGTCGGGGTTCCGGCCAGCTGCCGTGTTTTTTGTGTGCGGTCGTCAGGCGGTTGTCGAGCAACAGCCGCACTTCGAGGTAGACGAGCGTGTCGGCGAACGAATAAAAACGCCGTCGAGCGATCAATCCGCACAGAATAAAGGAAAAAATGATCGCAACTCCGCCGGCGATCCAAAGGGGCAGCGTCGGAGCTTCGAGTTTGCGAAAGAGGAGGAGCAAGCAGCCTTGGAGAAGGCTCAGTCCGACTAAAACGGGAAGAAAGCATTGAATGACAAATCCGGCGTTGATTCGCAGACGCATTTTTCGGGCTGCGCGCTGCCAGAAGTCACGGTGAGGGTCGTTTGGCTGATTCATGGGGTGATGAAGGATTTGAATGTTTTTGAAAAGTTATGGAATTTCTCTTCTTGGTCAAGAAGCATCGAAAGGCGATTGGCTGAGTGGTCACGTTTTTTTTGTTCATCGTGAAATGGCCTTTTCAGATCGGTTTCCAGAGCTTACCGGACGGTGGAAGAATTGTTTTAGTTTAAGAGCTATTTGAAAGACCACGGGTTCACGTTCGGTCGGAGTTTCTGCGCGTCCGTGCAAGGTTGATCCGTAACATTCGGTCCGGGAAACCACTAAAAAAGGAGGGCGTTTTGTGGGTTGCGGGATTTTGGGTTATTCTTTCGGCGTGGAAGGGAAAAAACTCAGCAAAGGAATGTGGTGAACAATCGATCGAGTGGGATAACGGGTAAAATGTTGAATTATTATCAGGACGGTCTCGGAGCTGTGACGCGCAGGATGGTTCGGGAACGGGCTGAGGAGATCGCGCTCCTTCGCGGACGAAGACGGGTGACGCGTGAAGATCGGTTGCAGGCTCGCAAAGAGCTGCTCGAAGCCCGTGGGCGCCGCGACGATCGTGATCCTCTTGAGGAAGGTCTTGAGTCGCTGGATCCGAGCGAGTTGAGAACGGAAGCCGGTCATCAGGCGCCGAACTCTCCCACCGACGACGAAGAACTGGTGCAACGGCGGCTTGCGGAGCGGGGCGTGCGGGAAGCGGGACACGATCAGATGGTCGCCGGTTACCGCTCCGCGCGGGATGAGGAAAGAGAAGAGCGGGAGGAAGAGGAGGCTGAAGATCAAAGACGCAAAAACAAGAAGGAAGCACTCGATGAAGATTGATACATTGGAGGCACTTTATCAGGACCAAATGGCGGCGGTCAGGAATGGACAAGAGCAGCTTCAGGAACTTTTTCCGGAGCTGCTTTCTGTGATCACGCATTTTGAACTGCGCAATCTGATTCGCGAATCGATGGGGGAATTGCGGGAACAAATCGGGCGAATCGAGCGCTTTATGCCGGAGAATATGATTACGCGCCAAGGGAACGAGTCGGCCGGTATGCGCGGATTGATCGAAGAGTGTCACGCCTTTTTCGAACGTGCGACTGATCCTGAAATCATCGATATAGGGATCGTGGTCGCGTATGGGAAAATGCTTCAGGTGATGATGGGAAGTCATGCCTCTCTTCAGACTCTTGCGATTTTTCTCAGTCGAGCCGAAGAGGCCGAAGCTTTTAAGCGATCGCTCGAAGAATTGGCTGCCACCGAGAAAAAATTGCATCGGCTGATGCTCGATATCATCGATCTCGATTCGACCACGCGGGCAGCTTAACGACAAAAAGGAGGAATGATGGAAAATAATCTACAGAGTAAAAGGGTGGCGATTTTGGTCGCTGATCAATTTGAACAAATCGAATTGACGAGTCCGCGCGATGCTTTGAAGGAGGCAGGTGCGGAGACTTTTTTGATTTCGCCGAATCCAGATACGGTGAGAGGTTGGAAAGAAGGGAACTGGGGCGACGTGTTTAAAGTCGATCTACCGATCGAAAAGGCAAACGCGGAGGATTTTGACGCGCTTTTACTTCCAGGTGGCGTCAAAAATCCCGATACATTGCGGACCGATGAAAAGGTGCTCGAATTCGTTCATCATTTTTTCGAAATCGGAAAACCGGTCGCAGCGATTTGCCACGGACCGTGGACGTTGATCAATGCGCGGGTTGTTCGAGGGCGCACGATGACTTCGTATCCGTCTCTTAAAGTTGATCTCGAAAATGCGGGTGCGAATTGGGTCGATCGGGAGGTCGTCGTCGATGACGGATTGGTGACGAGCCGCGGTCCGCAGGATCTCGAAGCTTTTAACAGGAAGATGGTCGAGGAAATCGGCGAGGGATTTCATTCCGAACAGCGGAAATCGGCCTGATCATTCGGTTTTTTGAACAGCTTTTTGCCGCTTTAGAAAATTCGCGACCGGTTTGCTACCGAGGGCGATTGTAAGCACGATCGCAAGACAGAGGATAAGGGAAATCGGTCGTGTGAAAAAGGGCGTCAGGTCTCCGTCGGAGAGGTTGAGGCTGCGCCGCAGGTTTTCGTCGAGAATCGGACCGAGAACGACGCCGAGGATGAGCGGTGCCATCGGGTATTTCATTTCCCGGAGGATAAATCCGATGACGCCGAAAATCAGCATGATATAGATATCGAAAACCCGGCTGGCGACGGCGAACGATCCGACGGTACAAAGGACGACGATGACCGGCATCAGCCGGTCGCGCGGCACCCGCAAAATGTAGATCATAGGCTTAGTCAGTAACAATCCGAGAACGAGGATCGCGATACTGGCGAGAAAGATCATCGCGACGATGTTAAAGACAAAGTGCGGCGAATGCTCCATGATCATCGGCCCGGGTTGAACTCCGTGAATGTAGAGGGCCGCGAGCAGGACCGCAGCCGGTGCCGAGCCAGGAACAGCGAGAGTGAGCACGGGAATAATGGATCCAGGCACGGCCGCACTGTTGCCGGCCTCCGCTGCCATCAAGCCTTCTACCGAGCCTTTGCCGAACTTTTCTTTTTCCTTGCTGGCATTTCGGGTGAGCGCATAGGAAACCCAAGCGCCCATATCTTCTCCGACGCCTGGAACGAGTCCAGTAAAGGTGCCGGTAAGACCGGAGCGGAGAATCGTTCGCCAATAACGAACGACGTCGCGGATCTTCGGAATAACCGAATCGCTGGTCGATTTCGCGACTCGATACATCGGTGTTTTCATCACGACGAGAATCTCCGCTAGACCGAAGATTCCGACCATCACCGGAAGAAGAGCAAAACCGCCGGTCAGTTCGGCGGAATTGTAAGAAAAGCGGGAATAACCGGTGAGGGATTCCTGACCGACCATCGCGATCAACAAACCGATAAATCCCGCAAGCCAACCCTTGATCGGATCTTCAAGTGCAGTCAAACGGCCGGAAATGACCACTCCGAAGAGGGCGAGCCAGAAAAACTCATACGATTGAAATCCGAGGGCCAACTCACCGAGAGCCGGTGCGAAGATCGCGAGGCCGATCATTCCGATAATCGTGCCGAGAACCGATCCGGAGGTTGCGATTCCCATCGCTTTTCCCGCCATACCAGCCTGGGCGAGAGGAAAACCGTCGAGAGTCGTCGCTGCGCTCGCGGGAGTTCCGGGGATATTGAGCAAAATCGCTGTTCGGCTTCCTCCGTAAATCGTACCGACGTAGATACAGATCAGAACAAGGATCGCCGACTCCGGATTCATTCGGAGAGTGAGCGTCGTCATCAGTGTCAGCGCGAGGGTCGCCGTCAGCCCTGGAAGAATTCCAATCGAGATTCCGAGCAGAGTCGCCCAGAAAACGTGAAAAAGGGTGATCGGGTTCATCATGCCCTGCAAGGCATCTATGAGTTGGGAAAGTCCCTCCATCTTTTAACCGGGAAGATTGACGCGAAAAACTTGTTCGAAAAGTAGGGTGACAGCGGCCGCCGTTACGACTGCCTGTACAAACGCCGTTGCAACCGAGCGGATTCGTCGCATCCGGGTCGCCGATCGCTTCCATTCAAAATAGAGAATAAAGGCGAACATGAACAAAAATGTCGCGAGCCAAAAGGGAACGGTGCCGACGAGGCCAACTGCGTAAATAACGACGAGACCGAGTGTTACCGCGAGTGCTTTTATTTGGATCGGCGACTCTTCTTCCGCCGACGTCGGCGATTCGGAACCGCTGCGACGGGCTCGAATCGACCGGATGAGAAGCAAAATCGCGCAAACGGCGATCGCGGCGCCGATCAGTCCCGGCACCAGACCGGGGGCTGCGTAAGGACCGTAGCCAAAGGCCTCCATGCGCGGCATGCGGAGTGATTCGCTGACGACGCCCGCTCCAAGCGCGAGGAGAAAGAGCGAGAAATAGAAATCACGTTTCTCCATCGCAAAAATTTACGAATCGGCTCCCGGCTTTGGGATATTCAATTCTTCCGGCGACATTTTCGCCTGTCCGGCTTCGTAAAGAATCCAGGCTTCTTCCTTAATTTTCTCGAACGTTTCCGCCCGCGCTTCTTCTCCGTAAATTGGAGTGAAAATCGCTCCCTGCGTCCGCGCGTAGCGTTGAAGAGCCTCCGAGTTTTTGATATCCTCTTCCCAGATCGCCTCCATCGTTTCAATAACCTCCGAGGGAACATCCTTGCAAACCCAGATGCCAAAATGGCTCGGGGAGAAATGAGCGTCCGGCAACCATTCCGTCACCGGCGGAATCGTGCCGTAACCGTCGATCTCCAGCGGGTCCGAGCTGAGTACGGCGAGCGGGCGCAAGCGTTTGCCGCGGATCATTTCAACCTGCTCCGACGCGAGCTGAGTCGTCGCATCGGTTTCGCCGCCGACGGTTGCGATCACCGCCGGATTTCCTCCCGGATAGGCGACATGGCGATATTCGGTGTCGGTCATTTTCGAGAGCAATTCGATTGCATGGTGTCCGCTCGACGCAACGCCCGAGGTTCCGATCTGCATTTTGCCCGGATTTTCCTTCATCGCAGTGAGAAAATCGTCGAAATCCTCGTAAGGACTGTCGGCCGGAACGCTGACAACGCAGACATTGGCGACAGCGAGAAATAGGTGCCAATCGTCGAGTTCGGTGTCGAGAAGGCCGAGGAGCGGAAAAGTGCCGAGGCTGGAAGAAGCGCCGGAGGTCCAAGTCAAGCCATCGGGACGGGCGTTGATGGCATTTCGCGTGCCGATCGAGCCGGAAGCGCCGGGCGTGTTGATCACAACGACATTGGTGCCGAGAGCATCTTCGACCTCGCTGGCGACGATGCGGATAACCTGATCGGTCGAACCGCCGGCTGCCCATGGAACGATGATTTGAACGGGACGGCGCGGTTGCCAGGAGTAACCGTTTTGTTTCACATCGCCTCCGTTCTCGGCTGGTTGACAAGCTCCGAAAGCAAATGCGAGAACGGCGGGGAGGAAAATGCGAAATAACTTCATGGACGCGGACTGTAGCCGGATGTGTGGAAAATGCACAAGAAAATTCCTATCAAATCGCGTGATCGGTGCCCTTTATCGAATTCCCGAAAATCCGTCCTGCCCGCGGTTTCCAGCCTTTTCCGGCGCTCTTGTTTCGAGTTATCCTTGCCCTTTGTCGGAAAAGGAAAGTTGAATGGATTGATTTTTAAGAAATTTACCCGCAAAAAACTGTTGTGTATAAAAAGCCTTCTCTCGCGAAATATTTTCTCCTTCTGAACTTTCTCATCGGCTGTCTAACGACGAGCGCAGAGGACGGGGAGCCGGTCCGCGGTTCCTATCAGGCGATGGATTACGGTTCGGTGATCGCTGAAACCATTTCCGCTCCGTGGCCCGAGGACAATTTAACCTTAAAAGGCCTGTCGATTCGCCTCGATCACGACGCATCGATGGTCTTTGACACCGGCCTGATGCGATGGAGCAGCGGCAATCTCGGCGGCTGGATCGATCTTTCGCGGGCATCTCACATGAGTTTTAAAGGTTCTCATCCGCCGGAGGTCGAAGGTGAATCGATCTTTGGGACGGCACCGGCACCCGGTTGGGCCTGGGATGGAAGTTTTGAAGATGTGCGGGAACATGAGGGAACCAATCCGCCGCGCGAATGGATGCTTTGGCACGGCCTTTATCATTACGGCGACCGAGTTGTGCTCGCTTATCGGATCGGCGAAACTGAGATTCTCGAGAGTCCGGCAGCGATCGAAGTCGGTGGGAAAGTTGTTCTGACCCGTTCGCTTCAAACGGCGGGATCCGGGCAGGAATTGGAACATTACGTCGCGCAGCTTCAACCGGATGCGCAAGTTGAGGAAGTTGCGAACTTTCTGCGGATCGAACAAGACGGAGGAATTCTCGCCTTGCGCGTTGAGTCGGAGGTCGAGGGAGTTCGGTTTCAGGTGCGGGAGGAACGGGTCGAGTTGTTCGTTCCCGCGCATCGCGAATCGGCTCGAACCGTTCTTTTTATCTGGAATGAGAGCGAAAAACAGTCTCTTTCGCCGGACGCTTTGCGAAAGGCGTTTGAAGAAGTCGATTTCGATTTTGAAACAGCCCTTCTCGGCGGACCGACTCGATGGGAAGAGGAATTGGAAACCGGTTTTGAGTTCGGGGAAGAGGAGGCGGCTTACGTTCTCGATAAGGTTGAATTGCCCTTTGAAAATCCGTGGGGCTCGTGGTTTCGCCCGTCGGCTTTTGCCTTCTTTGAGGATGGAGATCGGGCGGCGATCTCGACCTGGAACGGAGATGTCTGGATCGTTTCCGGATTGCTGAGCGATGAAGGCAAAGTCAGTTGGAAACGGTTTGCGACAGGACTTTATTATCCGATGGGGATGGCGATTGTTGACGGAATAATCCACGTGACGGAGCGGTCGCAGTTGACGCGCCTTCACGATCTAAACGGCGATGGAGAGGCTGACTTTTACGAAAGCATCAACAACGACGGAGTTTTGTATCCGATGGCGCACTCTCTTTGTCTCGAGATCGATTCGGAGGGGAATTTCTACTTTTTCAAAAATGGAAACCGGGTTCCGGACACGGTTCCTGAACATGGGGCGTTGATCCGCGTTTCGGCCGATGGGCGCGAGCGGACGGTTATTGCGAGCGGAATTCGCGGCGCAAACGGCCTCGGGATCGGGCCGGATGGTCTGATGCTCGGCACCGATCAGGAGGGAAATTGGGTTCCGACCACGCGCGTCGATGCTCTGAGAGAGGGCGGATATTACGGTTTCCCCCGCCACAATCCGATGGGCCGGATCGAGGGCGATTATGATTTGCCAGTTACGTGGATTCCGCACGGCGTCGATAGTTCTTCCGGAGCCGTGACGTACGTCGGAGATGAAAGAGCCGGTCCGATTTTTGGGAATTGGGTCGTGGCTTCGTACGGACGGGCAGTTCTCCTCCA
>DATGSL010000124.1:0-3960 GCA_035302665.1 Opitutales bacterium
AATCAATCTCTACTATGCTCGACGAAACAAATACAAATACTGGTTACCGTCTCGGCAGGCTTTTTGCTGCTCTCGAAAAGACACAGCAAGACGCTTTGCCCGGCATCAACGCCACCATACGCGAGCGCTTCTACTCTAGCGCATCCGCCACACCCCGAGCTGTCTTCGGACGGCTGTTACGGACCTATCCTCATCACTTAGCCAAGCTGGAGCCTGGAGCAAAGGTGAATCGAGAACGTTTGATCCAAGAAATTCTTACAGCCGTCAACGATTTTCCGGCGCATATGAATCTGCAGAACCAGGCACAATTTGCTCTCGGATATTATCATCAGCGGAAGGATTTTTTTACTAAGAAAGAACCTTCTGTCGCCGAAACCTGAAATTAACCCGTATTAAAAACCGAATACTATTATGAATAATCGCTACGACTTCATCTACCTCTTCGACGCAGCCGACGCCAATCCCAACGGGGATCCCGATGCGGGAAATCTTCCACGCGTCGATTCTGAATCGGGCCAAGGCCTGATCACCGACGTCTGCCTCAAACGCAAAGTCCGTAACTTTGTGGAGATGGTCAAAAAGGACGAGCCTAACTACGATATTTACGTAAAGGAAAAAGCTGTCCTCATCCGAAACCACGAGAAGGCCTACGAGGCAATTAAGACCGAAAACGAACCGGTAGAAGGCAAACGAAAGGGGAGCGGCGCAGATGTCGAGAAAGCCCGTCAATGGATGTGTCAGAATTTCTATGACGTTCGCGCATTTGGTGCCG
Source organism: Opitutales bacterium (assembly GCA_035302665.1). Taxonomy (GTDB): domain Bacteria; phylum Verrucomicrobiota; class Verrucomicrobiia; order Opitutales; family T3Sed10-336; genus DATGSL01. Next base: position 773 of record DATGSL010000124.1, read on the forward strand.
TGATGACTTTGAGCGTCAATTGTGGCCAGGTTCGCGGACCGATCCAGCTCGGATTTGCCCGTTCGGTTGATCCGATCGTTGTCAGTGAGCATGCGATCACGCGAATGGCAGTTGCCACGGAACGTGAAGCAAAAGCTCAACAAGGAGATAATCGCACGATGGGTCGGAAATTTACCGTTCCTTACGGACTTTACCGGACCCACGGTTTTGTGAATCCATTTCTGGCTGAGCAGACTGGGTTCTCCGAAGAGGATCTCGAATTGTTTTTCACCGCTTTGGAAAATGCTTTTCAATTTGATCAGTCGGCGGCTCGACCTGCAGGAAGCATGGCGCCGCGGGGATTGCTCGTATTCAAACACGACAGCCAGCTCGGAAAAGCACCCAGCCACTCTCTATTCGACCGTCTGCAGATTGAGAGTTTTGAGGAAACTCCGGCCAGCGATGGCAAACCACCACGTTCTTTTGATGCTTATCAGAAAAGGATCACCTTCGACGGAATGCCTTTGGACGAAGTGGTTGAACCAGGTGGCTCGCACGATCTCGGCAACGGCATCACAATGATCCGACGGATCTAATTTTCCACCAAATCGGCAAGCCTGATCCGCGGCCAATGCGATATTTTGCGCCGCGGATCAGGCTTCGCTTAATCCCAACATGTACGCCGAATCCGACTTCATTGCTGTTTCCGCCCTCCAACACTGGCTCTTTTGCCCGCGCCAATGTGCGTTGATCCATCTCGAACAGGTTTGGGCGGAAAATCGATTTACAGCCGAAGGTAAAGTTCTACACGAACGGGCCCATCAAGGCGAAACTGAATCTCGACCCGGTGTTCGGATAACCCGAACTCTCCCGATCCGCTCGACTCGCCTCGGTCTCTCCGGACAATGCGACATCGTCGAGTTTCATAAAAACGGATCGATTATCCCCGTTGAATATAAACGCGGTAAACCGAAATCCCATCGGGCGGATGAGGTGCAACTTTGCGCACAAGCAATCTGCCTGGAAGAAATGCTTTCGGTGTCGATTGAGCGCGGAGATCTTTTTTATGGACAGCGAAAACGCCGAACAGAAGTGGTTTTTGATGCCGAGCTTCGGGATCTAGTTGAGACCCTGACTCTGGAAATTCATCAACTTTACCAGCATCGGCGGACACCCGCCGCCATCTATGAAAGGCAAAAATGCGGCGCTTGTTCTCTCATTCACCTTTGCCAACCCCGTGCTTTCGAACGAAAACGTGGAGCGGCTTCCTGGTTTTCAACAGCATTGTTAAAAATAGAAGGCGGGGCTGACACCTGAAGACCTCTATCTGCGAAACCCAAGATTCCGAATCTCTATGCGCAAGCATTTGAATACGCTGTTTATCACCCTGGAGGGAGCCTATTTGCGGCGAGACGGAGCAGCTGTCGAAGTCAGGCACAACAGAGAAACTAAACTTCGCGTTCCTTTACACAATCTCGACGGAATCGTTTGTTTCGGCTGGGATACGACAGCTTCGACCGCGCTGATGGCTGCATGTGCCGAAGCGGATGTCAGCCTTTCCTTCCATACACCGCACGGGAAGTTCGTTGCCTCTACACAAAGCTTTACCAGTGGAAATATTCTCCTTCGGCGGACACAATACCGCCACGCGGACGATCCTTCCCTCAGTGCAACGATCGCCCGAAATTTAATCTTGGGCAAACTATCGAATTGCCGGACGATTCTCCAACGCGGAGTTCGTGATCACGGTGAAAAATGCCCGGGAAAATCCGCAAAACTGATCGCTGCTTCAGATAAACTCGCACATCGCCTTCGCCAACTCCAGCAGTCGACAACACTGGAAGAGATTCGAGGGATTGAGGGCGAAGCAGCTGTATTTTACTTTGATGCTTTCAATGCCCTTTTTACGGAAACAAACCCGGCTCTTGAACTGACGGGGCGATCCCGTCGGCCTCCTCTTGACCCAATCAATGCGCTCCTTTCTTTTTGTTATACACTCCTGATGCACGATTGCAGAAGTGCACTCGAGTCGGCGGGACTTGATTCTCAGTGCGGGTTTTTGCATCGTGATCGACCCGGCCGCCCCTCACTCGCCCTTGATCTGATGGAGGAATTTCGTCCAGTTATGGCCGACCGCTCCGTTTTAACCTTGATCAACCGAAAACAAGTCACCGCGAACGACTTTGAGACCAAGGAATCTGGAGCGGTTCTTCTAAAAGAGGATTCAAGGAAGAAGATTCTGATGTTCTGGCAGGAACGGAAGCAATCAGAAATTATGCATCCATTTCTTCAGGAAAAAACGACTCTCGGGATGCTGCCACATCTCCAGGCGCGCTTGCTTTGCCGATACCTCCGTGGAGATCTGGATGCATATCCGGCATTCCTCTCGAAGTGACTTTGTACTTTATTTGACGACTCATCTCAATGTATATTCTGGTTACCTACGACGTTTCTACGGTTACTCCCGAAGGGCAGCGACGCCTTCGCAGGGTGGCAAAAACCTGTCTCAATTTCGGGCAACGCGTGCAGAATTCGGTATTTGAGTGTAAAGTCGATCCAGCGCAATTCGTTCAACTGAAGCATGAATTGACGACCCTCGTAGATCCTGAAACGGATTCGCTCCGTTTTTATCACTTGGGAAATAATTGGCACCATCGGGTCGAGCACTATGGCGCGAAAAAGGGATACGATATCGACGGATATCTCGGCGTTTGATCAATCTTTCGCGAACCGGAAGCGAACAAGTTTTTCTGGATATAAGCGCTTTGTCTGTAAGTCGCTTGTCGACAGAAGGTTCTTTGATAGTCTAAAAAAAATAAAAAACCGCTACAGATAGGTTTGCGTGAGTTTCGCGGAAATGCATGGATAAGAAGATGCACTTCATCGTTTTACGATAAGTGCAGTCGCGCTCCCCACGGAGCGCGCGGATTGAAACGAATTACGGGCGCGGCGCGTTTGCTTGGGGCTGCGTCGCGCTCCCCACGGAGCGCGCGGATTGAAACACCGACTTGGAGGACTTGGCCATCGCCTTCGCCAGTCGCGCTCCCCACGGAGCGCGCGGATTGAAACAATAATAATATCAGTTTAAATCTGTATAACATCGTCGCGCTCCCCACGGAGCGCGCGGATTGAAACTTCCGCAAGTCGTCAAACGCCTCGGTCTCGCACCACTGTCGCGCTCCCCACGGAGCGCGCGGATTGAAACCGTC
>DATGSL010000125.1:0-3634 GCA_035302665.1 Opitutales bacterium
TTCGATCGACTGGCTGAAACGATTTTATACCGGCCTGCGCGAATGTGCGTTGAAATACGATGTTTCGATCAACGGCGGAGATGTCAGTGAAGCCGAAAGTCTCGCCGCTTCGCTCACACTCATCGGAGAAACGACCTCCAACCATCTTCTTACGCGAAACGGAGCATCACCTGGCGATCATCTTTTCGTCTGCGGTGATCTCGGCGGAAGTCTGCTCGGCGGACATACCGATTTTGTTCCGCGCTTGAAAGAAGGACAATGGCTCGCCCAACGTCCGGAAGTGACCGCCGCCATCGATATCAGCGACGGCATCGCCAAGGAAATCCGTTTAATCCTTCCTCCAGGCTGCGAAGCCGAAATCGTTCCAAACGCGATTCCAGTCTCCTCTGCTGCAAAGAAAATGGCCAAAAAATCTGGCAAAGATCCGCTCTTTCACGCCTTTTCCGATGGCGAAGATTACGAACTTCTGTTCGCCGTCAAACCGGAAGCCTCCGACCAACTTTCGAAATCATGGCGCCAGGAACTTTCCGTTCCGCTGCACAAAATCGGCAGAATTCAGCGCGCCGACGATCCGGCAAGCAAAACCTTCCTCCGGGGTCTGCCCGCTGAGCTCGCTGCGGAACTCCGTCCTTACGAACACTTTCGATAAACCGATTTCCCGTGTGTCTTAAAAACTCTGACAACTCTTTTCTCGACCGATTGCGAACCGGGATCGACACCGATTCGCCCGAAGAAATGCGAGCTGTCGCCGAAAAATTTGCCCTGATTTTGCCGGAAAACGCGACTCTCACCCTCAGCGGCGATCTCGGCGCGGGAAAAACCGTTTTCGTAAAAGGTCTCGCTGCGGCTTGGAAAATCGAGGAAACGGTGACGAGCCCGACCTTCAACCTTTTTTCCATCTACCGCGGAACCCGGAATCTTCTTCATCTCGACGCCTATCGTTTGGAATCGCCCGACGAAATCGAGGCGTTGATGATCGAAGAATTTCTCGATCCACCCTATTGCTTAGCGATCGAATGGCCGGAGAAAATCGCCGAATGGCTGCCCGACGAGCTTTGGGAATTTTCCCTTTCCATTCAGGAAAACAAAACCCACCACATCCGCCTCATCTCGCTTCCGAAATTCTAAACACACAGATCGAAGGCCGGTCTCGTTGGTTCGCCCGGCAATCATTTCCAAATCAACCAACTTCGGAGGTTCGTTTCCCGATTCCGAGTTTTTCGAAAACGCTGTCGATCGTTCGTTCTTCTTCCGCTTTGTAGAGCGCAAAGGGATCGTGCACGGGACGGCCGAGAGCTTCCTCGAACATCGCTTGATTCGGATCCTCTTTTTCAATCGATCCGCTTTTGTCGTCGAGATTCGAATGGAAAATTCCCGCCGCGCTTACCGGCAGAAAATCTTCGTAGGTGACCGGTGTCGCCGTGACGTGTCCCGCATCGATCCATTCCTCAAGTTGGGCTTTCACGGAAAGCTCCGGATCCGCGGTCAGATCGGTTCGGGCGCCGTCGTCCCGCAATTGATAATGAAAATAGCCGAGCCCTTGCCTACGAAGCTCGGAAAGGCTCCACGCCGGAAATCCGTCGCGGAAAACTTTGTCGAGGAGCTCCGGATATTCTTTCCGATAACGTTCCTCGCCTCCTTCTTTTCGAAGCTCTTTCGATTCCTCTTTTACCTGAGCGGTCAGCCGATCGTAAATCGCGCGGGCTTCGGGAGTGATCGCGCAATCTCGCAATTCAATTTCGCCAAATCGGGCGCGATGTTTTCCTCCGATGAAGGTTCCATCTTCTTCGGGAAAACGGATTTCCTCGTTCAGCGCCCGAAAAGAAGTCTGTTTGAGCAAAATCGGCAGATCTTTCGGCGGTCCCTGAACTTCGGGAATGGTTTCGATCCCCATCGACTCCATCGTCCGATGAATCCGGTAAATATCGAGAACGCGCGGTGTCAGGTGATTGATATGCGGACCGCGGAAGCAGACGATATCAGCAAGAAGTGCGTTGATGCTCAGCAATTTTTCGTAAAAAGAGCGCGATACGAGCGCGGACGAATGCCAGCGGAAGGTTTCGAGCGCCTCCGAAATAAAGGTCTCCGCTTCCGCTTCGGTCAGCTCGCCTTTCGTGCGAAAAACGTCGAGCATTTTCCGTAAACCAGGGGAAAAAATATCGCGTTTGGCAAGTGTTGTTTCAGCGGCCGTCTGCACATCAGTTTCGAGAAGATCGGTCCGCAGAAGTGAGGTGAAAATTCGAAACGGATTTTTCGCTAATTCCTCTTTTTCGATCGGTCGAAAAGCGGTCGAGTGAACCGGCAATCCGGCGACGCTCAGATCGTAATAACCGACCGGATGCATCTCCATCACGCGGAAGACTTCCGCCATCGTGCGGAGTTCAGCGGCGGTTCCGAGCCGGATCGCGCCGTGACGTTCCTGACTGACCCGGTCGAGATTGCCGAGATCGACTTCGAGCTGCGGATTTTGTTTGAGAATATCGTCGTTAATTTCGCGCACCAACTCGATCAGACGTCCGTAAAGTGGGACTTCTTTTCGATACATTTCCGACATGGCGGCGGAAAAACGGGCGCGGATTTCGTGCGGAGGGCAGATCGAGGCGGAGGTCTCAGGGGATGTTTTCATGATTCGGCAATTCTTGGGTGACTGTTCCGGCAAATATCGGGAGATTTGTTGCAGGAGTCAAACCTGCGAAAGCGTGGATCGGCGGAAATCCTTGGTCGTTTTTCAAAACCGATCGGCGGGTTTCGTTGACTTGTCTGGCACTTTGCTTCATTCGGAAATACCTTTCTATCTATGGATGCGAATACGCGAAAGCCGCTCGTCGGCATCATCATGGGAAGCCAGTCCGACTGGAGCACTCTCGAACATACGGCAAAGACGCTGGAAAACTTTTCCGTTCCTTTTGAAACGGAAATCGTCAGCGCCCATCGAACGCCCGAATGGCTTTTCGAATACGCAAAATCGGCCGAAGACCGCGGCTTGCAATGTATCATCGCGGGCGCAGGCGGTGCCGCTCACTTACCGGGAATGGCGGCTTCCCTGACCTTGCTTCCGGTTCTCGGTGTACCGGTGAAATCGAGTATTTTGAACGGTGTCGATTCCCTTCTTTCGATCGTGCAGATGCCGGCCGGTGTTCCTGTGGCGACGTTTTCGATCGGGAAAGCGGGAGCGATCAACGCCGCGCTTTATGCGGTCGCCCTTCTCGCTCGTCAGGACAAAGTCTTGCGCAAACGGCTCGAACAATTTCGTTCGGATCAAACTTCTACGGTCCGGGAAACAAAGCTGCCATGATCGGACCTGGCAAAACCATCGGAATCTTCGGAGGCGGTCAACTCGGCCGAATGACCGCGATTGAGGCGCGGAAAATGGGTTACCAGATCCATGTTTACGAGCCGTCGAAAAATCCGCCAGCAGGAGAAACCGCCGATTTTCTCGTTACCGCGCCGTACAAAGGCGAAGAGCCGTTGAAGGAATTTTTAAAGGAAGTCGATGTTGCGACCTTCGAGTTTGAGAATATTCCGGCCGAATTACTGCACAAAGCTGCGGAAATACGAGCGGTCCATCCGTCGCCCGATGTTTTGCTGATCTGTCAGAATCGCGAACGGGAAAAGCTATTTTTAAAGCAAAACG
>DATGSL010000126.1:0-5681 GCA_035302665.1 Opitutales bacterium
AGCCGCATTTGCGTCATCTCGTCGACGATAAGAGCGTCACGGTTTATCTTTTCGGCCTTCTTGCCGGAGGAACCTGCAGTGGAAGTGCCGCCGATATCGCGTTGTTGATCCGTTCGGCTCTTCCGAAAGCGATGCTTCACGGCGTTTTTCTTCTTGGAGATATTTGTTATGCGGGTGCCGATGCGCATGAGCTCGATCCAAGAAAGGTGAGTGCTCAGAAGAAGAATACGGAACATGCGTTGGCGGAGTTGACGCTGTTGCAAACGGAATACGGCCGGCAGATAGCCTTGAAAAACTGGGTCCGCCATATCGGTCGCGCCCGGATCTCGGAGGATGCCTTTGATTCGAAGCCGTTTTTCAAAATCGCACTCGTCGGAGCGCGAAACGACAACGGCTATCGGCTTCAGGAGTTCTCGGACTACGTCGAGTTTGTCGCGCGGTTTCACGCGTTGATCTACACGACCGGCGCTTACAAGGAGCAGGTCGGGCGTGCGGTTGACGAGCAATCGCAAAATGTGACCTCGTGGGACAGCGATTTTCCGGGACGTCCGAATAATTTTGTGCGGCTCGGGCTGATGAATGTCGAAATTCCGAAAGATAAGATTTTGGCACTTATCCGTCATAAGATCGCTGACAAGCTTGCCTTGGAGAACTTTAAGAAGGTCGATCACGCACGTTGCGAGGCGACAAAAAGCCGTTTTTTCAATCAGATTCAGTGGTCGCGGATCGATCAGGACTTTTTGCCGGAAGCGCGTTCCTTTGTTCCGGATCTGAGCATGCGTCCGGCATCGGCAGATGAATTTGAGGAAATGTGGCAGAATGCGAAAGCCGATACCGACCGGTTTCTGCAAAGTTGGTATGAGGAAGATTCTCCCCACGCGCAGAAACGGGTCGAATCGTTCCTCGATCGACTTGATCATGCGCTCGATGTGGTGATCCAGGATTTCCTCGGCCAGGCTGAGGACCGGCCGGTTTCGTTCGGAACGCTCGAGCATTTGATTACGCTGCTGATGGAAGCGGTCAATGCTCAGATTGATAAGAACGGGGAGCAGCGGGAGAAACTTGAGGAGGAACTTTTCGCTCCTGGCGGTCTTAATGCGCAGTTTGAAACGGTTTTGGCCAATCACGTTGAGGTCTATCCGTCGAAACTGAAACGGATTCTTGCCGGTCGCTCGGTCGGAAATGAGGAACTTGCGGATCTGCTCGAGGCTTTTCAGCGAAAGGGCCGATCGTATTGCGGTCATGTGGTGCTTGATAAGGCTTTGGCGCTCTTCCGCAGCCGTTTGCTGGCGCTGAGTGTGGCGCGGAAGTTGGTGACGGGTGAGGAATGTGCCCGTCGCTTTTTCCAGGCGGTGCAGCAGGAGCGGAACGAAGTTTTCCGTCAAAGTCAGTATCGTCATGGAGTGAAGCAGGGAGTTCTGGAGCGGATGGAGGATATCGAAAGCGTTTTTGTCGATCCGATCTTGAACGCCTTTGTCGGGGCTGGTTCGCAGATGGTTCGTCACGAGGCGGCGCAGACGCATGTTTTGCAAAACTGGCGCGGGGCGAATGATGGAAGTCTTCTCGATTCGTTCCGGAGCCTTTTATTGCAACTGCGTCCGGAGGCGACCGGAATACGGACCTTGACGCTCGACCAGGCGATGGCCGATGTGCGGATCATCGATCAGCTCGAAGATATGGCCGTCGGACTTCGGAGAGCTTTTCAATCGGCGGAGCAACGTGTTTTTCGTCCGGCAATTGAGGAGACTTCGGTTTGGGAAGGAATCCGGCGTTACCTGCGGAAAAACAAAGGGGATCCCGATGTTAAAATCAAAGGTCTCTTTTCGAGTTATGCGGCTCGGGCGGCCTTTTTCCCAGTTCTTTCGCAGAGAGCGCAGACGGATAGTTTTGAGCCGGCGCGTTACAACTTTTGCATCTGCCGGCTGGATGACGCGCAGACAGCTTTTGAACGGCTGAATCTGCCGAGTCCGAAAACGTATTTGAATACGCTCTTCACGCATGCTTTCGGGTATTCGCCGCGGGCGATTCCGCAATCGAACACGAGCAGTTTTGCGCTTTCGATTCTTCGCATGATTGAAGGGGAACTTCCGACGAATTACGAAGGATACGAGAATCTTGCGGAGCTTCTTCGCCTCAGCAATGAGGAACAGGTAGAGGAGGCGCAGCGGAAAAAACTTTGGACCGACCGTCGTTTCCCGGTGTGGATTCGGGAATGGAATGCGAGAGGCGGCACCGATTTTCTCAGTCGGGATTGATCGATCATGCTCTTCTTTGTTTCAAAGGAATTGTGGCAAACGGTCCGGCATTGCAACCGGAACTCCGCCTCGCAGGATATCTGGCGATGGTCGCTCGATGAGGAGGGGGAGGGCGTTTCGATCTTTTCGCAGAATGAGAAGCGGAAGCTCGGCGCCGTTCTTCGCGATGTGGCGGAAACGGCCCGTGGACCGATCCGGATTGTCGCGGCTTCGGCTCATTTAACCGAGGCCTTTAAACGGGTGATTCTTGAGCTCGTGAATCAGCCGGTGGAGTTGCGGATTTGCGTGGTGTTGACAACGATCTTTGACAAAAGGGATCTCGAGTCGTGCAGCGAGTTTTTGAATAGAAACCCGTTGTTGCGCGAGCGCGTGTCGACCTTCTTTTTTGCAACCCGCCGGGATAGTGATGAACGGCTGCTTCAGGAGAATGAAGTTGCCGAAAATTACCGGACGTTTTTGCGTTTGCTTTGCATCGGACGGGAAGAGTTGGCCCGATCGCTCGGACTTTTCCGGGTTCCGATTGTCGGCGATTGGGAGGAAGGGTTGCCTCTTGAGGAATGTTCACCTTTTCGTCCGACCGGGATTTTGGCGGCTCTTGGAGTGAAATCGTGGCTTCCGCAGCGCGAGGAAATCGTGAAACGGACCGAAGCCTTTCTTGCGACGCACGTGGTTGCTCAGGAGAAGCAGGCGATGCTCGAAAACCGGATTCGGGAAGCCGAGGCGGAACCGGAGATTCTCGTTGAGAAGGCTCTTTTTCTTGGAATGGAGGATGAGCCGCTGAGTTCACGTCATTTTGCTGGAATGGTTCCGCCGGCGCCCGATACGCCGTTTGAGCGATGGAAAATTCCTTTTTCTATAAAGCGGGCGCGAAAGCAGACTCATTATTTGCAACGGACTTTGCAGCAGGATTTCGCGGAGTATACGAATCAGCTCGAGCGGACCCTCGATGAGATTCATTCGCGCGTTCGTCGGCAGGCGGCAAATTCGTTTACCGCGGCGGCTGAGGTTTACAGAAATCAGATGCTTCACGAAGCCGATATTGGAACCTTATCGTGGCTCGTCCGCGATTATTATCCGACTTTCGGTGCATTTGATGAGGGAAGTTTAAATGATCCGGAAGAGGAGGCGACTGGCTGGCCGCCGGATGAATCGCTCGATCTCTTTTGCGATGTTTATGAAGTGATGGATGATGGCCTCGATAAACTTCCCGGGCGAAAAGCTTGGATAACGGTCGCCTATCTGTCGATGGCGTTGATTTTGGCGGGTGGCGTTTTCTGGGAGCCGGATGGATGGTTGCCGATCGTGTTGGGTGCGGTTGCTCTGGCTCTGCCGCTGACGGTTTTGACCTATCGGTTCTTTAGCGTTCGGAAACTCCTGACTCGACTGACGGAGATTTCGGAAGCGGTTTTCGAAAGCTTACAGGATGGTTTTCAATTGGAATTGAATGCGATTTTGCGGAGAACCCGGGCTCAGCTTGAGAGCGATATTCGGCTCGACGGGATCGGGTTAGGTGAAAGGATTCAACGGGAGTTCAACGAAATACCGTTTGTTTTTACGGGTGATGATTCGGATGGTGAAGAGACGCGGAAACGGATCCGACATTGTCGCAAGGCATTGATCGAGATCGGAATCGACGAGTCGAAAGTCGACCCGTTGCCCGCCCGGCTCGATCATTTGGCTAGAAAAGTTATCCGGCGGGCGACACGCGAGGAAATTGGCGAAGTCCCCGGCGAAACGAGTCCAAAGGAGCTTGTCGATGAATGGGTCGATGAACTCGTCGGCGCGTCGGAGCTGCCGCTTGAGAAGGTCGAGGACTTTTATGAGGAGATTGTTGCGGCTGGAAGTTCCTGGAGGGTGCCGCCCTTGATGGCACCTTTGACCGATGCGGAGCTTCATCGCGGTTTTAGAAAAGCGGTCATTTTGCCGGATACCGATTTGATCTATCAACGATTGGCGGAGTCGTTGCCCGACGCCTCTGAAAATGCGGCGGTCAAAGTGGAGGCTTGGCAGGGGAATGCGCCGGGAATCGCGGTTTGCTCGGTTGTAACCGGTTTGCCCGATTCGATCCTTATTCTTCATGCGAAGGAAGAAGAGGAGAGTGGGCCAAAGCCGGTTCGGCCAAAGGCGCTTCGGATGGCGCGGCAATTGCGGAGGGCAGCGAGTTAAAGAAAGCTGATCGGATCGAATTTTCCACCGAGGACCGATTCTGAATCGCATTCGAGCCAACGGTCGAGGATCGTTGCGTAGACACGACGGAAATCGGCGGAATATTCAAGGTCGGCATTTTTCTCGATTCTGAGATTCGGATCGGGGCCGAAAAGGCCGCCTCGCACTTTGGAACCCATTACGAAAAGAGGCGCTGCCGTTCCGTGATCGGTTCCCTTGCTGTCGTTTTCGATCGGGCGTCGGCCGAATTCGGAAAAGGTCATGGTGACGACCTGGTCGTCGAGTTTGAGGGCTTCCAGATCTTTTTGAAAAGCGCTGAGGCCGTCGGAGAGCGTCCGGAGCAGATTGGCGTGTTGATTTGCCTGGTTTCCGTGGGTGTCGAATCCGCCGAGGCTTGTGAAGTAGACGCGGGTTTCCATGCCGCCTGCAATCAGTGAAGCGATGGTGGCGAGCGACTGGCTGAAAGGATGGTTCGGATAGATGGTGGTGCCCGGGCGTTTTTCGATGAGTTTTCGGACGCGATCGTCGGTGGCGAGAGCGTTCATCATCGTATGTTGGAGGAAGGAAGCGTTTTGCGAGGAAGGTTGGGATTTCTTGAGCAACGATTTCACGAGATCGGTTGTTTCGTTGTCTCGTTTTTGCTTTTGGTTGCGAGGCTGTACGCCGTGGATCGCGTGGGGTTTATTTGCGAGGAAGGCTTGAGGGGTTTCGTTTCCGAGGTGAATTCCGGCCGGTGCGGCATTTGTCGGGCTGCCATTGCAGGCGTTGTCGAAGTAACGGCCGAGCCATCCGGTGCTGCTGTTTTGGTCGCTGTCGCTCGCCGTTTCCCAGATTTCCATCGACCGGAAATGGCTTCGGTTGGGATTCGGGTAGCCGACATTTTGGATGACCGAAAGTTTTTCATCTTTGAGGAGGCGAAAGAGAGGTTCGCACGATTGGTGAAAACCGATTGTATCGCTGATGGGGAGAACGTTCGATTTCGGGATCGCAAGGGTTGGACGGCGATTGTAGTAGAAACGATCTTCAAACGGGACGCATGTGTTGAGGCCGTCGTTGCCGCCGGCGAGTTGCACAAGGACGAGGATCGTTCGGTCCTTTTCGGCTTTCGGTGCTCCGGAGAGGGTGGTTTGGGCGAGAAAAAGCGGCGCCCACTGGCTGAATGCGAGAAGGCCGAGGCCGCGGCCGCTGGTGGTGAGAAATTCACGTCGGGTAAATGGAGTCCGTTTCATTTTTAGCAAAGATTGTATTCGGGTGATTGAA
>DATGSL010000127.1:0-2083 GCA_035302665.1 Opitutales bacterium
CGCAAGCCGGGAGCGTTTTGCCGATCTTGGCGGATTTGAATTGGAACCGCGTGCGAAAAAAATTCTCTCCGGTTTGGCCTTTCGGGAGAGCGATTTTGACAGACCTGCCCGAACTTTGAGCGGAGGTTGGATCATGCGTGCGCATCTCGCCCGGTTGTTGGCAATGGAGCCCGATCTTCTGATGCTCGACGAACCGACGAATCATCTCGATTTGGAGTCGCTGACTTGGTTTCAGAATTATTTAAAAAATTATCCGGGCGCGATTTTAACGATTTCGCACGACCGCGAGTTCCTGAATCAGCTTGTCGACAGCATTATCGAGATTCGCAACGGCAGACTCGATCGCTACCGGGGGAATTATGATTCCTTCCTTGAGCAGCGCGCAGCCCGCGAGGAACAACACCTCGCTGCCTACGCCAATCAGCAAAGAGATCTTCAGCGTCTGCAGGATTTCGTCGATCGTTTTGGTGCCAAAGCGAGCAAGGCTTCTCAGGCACAGAGTCGACTGAAACAAATTGAGCGCATGGAAAAGATCGAAGCGCCGGTTCAGGAAAACCGCCGGATCCGTTTCCAGTTTCCGCAACCGAGCAGAACCGGCCAAAAGGTTCTTTCGTTGAAACAGATCCATCACGCGTATGGAGATCTTGTCGTCTATCGTGGAATCGATCTGGAACTGGAGCGGGGCGATCGGATTGTTCTCGTCGGACCGAACGGCGCAGGAAAATCGACCTTATTGAAAATTTTGGCCGGGGTGCTGCCGGTGCAAAAGGGGGAGCGGGTGGTGGGCCTCAACGTCAAAGTTGGCTACTATTCGCAGCAACGGGTCGACACTCTTGACGAGCGCCGGACCGTTCTGGAAGAGGCGCTCGATTCGGCGCGAGGTGTTAAGGAGCAGGACGCCCGGTCGATTCTTGGATCTTTTCTATTTCGCGACGACGATGTTTTTAAAAGAGTCTCGGTCTTGAGCGGTGGAGAAAAGAGCCGTCTGGCGCTGGTGAAGCTTTTGCTCGATCCGCCGAACTTACTGCTGATGGACGAGCCGACGACTCACCTCGACATCGCCAGTATCGATGCGCTGGTCGGAGCATTGGAACAGTTTCAGGGAACGGTCGCTTTCATCAGTCACGACGTTCATTTTATCCGTTCGATCGGACGCAAAGTGCTTCACGTCCATTCTGGGAAGCTCACGAGCTACGCCGGTAACTACGATTATTATCTGGAGAAGTCCGCGGCGACATCGGAGCGGGCGGCGCTGACCGCGGGAGGAGCAACTGCGGCGACGGTTCAGGTTAAATCGGAGCGGCCAGCTCCTGCAGCTTCGCATTATAAAAGCCGCGAGCAGAGGCGCCAGGAGGCTGAGGAGCGAGAAAGTGGGGCGAAAGGAAGGCGGGAATGGGAACGGAATGTCGCTCGAATCGAAGCGAAAATCATCGAGCTGGAAAAAGAGCTGACATCGCTGACCGCAAAACTTGAATTGCCTGAAACCTATGAGGATTCTGCCAAAACGGTCGCCGTGAATAAGGATCTGACCCGCGTTACATCGGAGTTGGAAGCCGCTGAAACCCAATGGGAAGAACTCGCCTCGCAAACGGTTCCTAAGTGATCGTGACGGTATTCGTTTTGCCCTTTCAGGTTTAAGGTTGAAGCCTCGCGGTTTCTCAGTCCATTTTTGATACAGTGGTAAAACACCACTTAAACTCCTCTTAATCTTCAAAAATTAAAATCATTCGATGAAGTTACCTTTTAAAAGGACTCTCCCAGTAATTGGATCGCTCTTTTTAGCGGCCACGCTTTTTGCCAGCCCTCGTCCGAAGCATGTTGTTGTGATCAGTATCGATCAGGCAAATCCGGACGCTATTCAGAAAACGGAAATGCCGGTCGTCCATTCGATGGTGAAAAACGGGGCTCATACGTGGAATGCTTTTACGATTGTTCCGAGTATCACCCTTCCGTCACATGCATCGATGGTGAGTGGAGTTGGGATCCAAGCCCACCAGATCGATTGGAACAATTACCAGCCGGATAAGGGCCCGATCGCTGTGCCGACGATTTTCAGCCTCGCCAAGGAGCGCGGTCTCGTCAC
>DATGSL010000128.1:0-7894 GCA_035302665.1 Opitutales bacterium
CTGACGAAACTCGGCGAAATCGCCATCGCACGCGCTCATTACGAGGAGGCCCTTTCTCTTTATCGCAAACCGCGCGCCCCCGACGATCCGGCACCTCCGGAAGAAACCGTCCGAAAGGAGATCATGGTCCTCGTCCTACTCGGGCGCGAAGAGGAGGCGCAGGAAGTTGCGATCCGTTTCTCCGGACTGCGCTCAGAACCTGAAATACTCAACGAGCTGCTTTCTCTGATCGATGAATTGCGTACCGGTTTTGCAGAAATGATCCTCCCGCCAGAGAGTGAGAGCCATCCGTTCTTCGAGGAAAAGCGGGACGATTGAGGTCGTTCTCCGCGAGCGCTTGTCCCCTCTGGGCAGCCTCAGATCTCAGGCGCTTTTTTCCATAAAGGCTTTGGCGCGGCGATCGATTTCCTCTTTCGAAACATCCTCGATATGCGTGGCGAAAGACCACTGGTTGCCCCAGCGATCCTTTACACAGCTGTAGCGGTCGCCCCAAAACATATCGGTCGGCTCCATGACCACCGTCGCACCGGCTTCGACCGCCCGCCGGAAAGATTCATCGGAATCCTCCAGATAAAGAAAAAGAGATCCCGGCATCGGCCCCATTTCGTCACAAGCCTCGCCGATCATCACGGTCGAATCGCCGATGCGAACTTCCGCGTGCATGATCGATCCGTCCGGTCGGGTCATATACTCGGATCTCTTCGCATCGAGCACCTCTTCCATAAAACCGATCAGGTCAGCAGCATTTTTAACAGCCAGCGCAGGAGTGATCGTGTGGTAACCAGCGGGGATAGGATTCGGTTTATTCATGATTTTATTCGGTTTTCAGTTTTTATTTTCCGCCGCGGAACCCGAAGGCTCAGAAAACGGCGGCTGATGGGAAAATTCGATTCTCGGAGCCAGAAGCTTCTGGAAATGAGCCCAGCAAGCGAATGCGAGAAAGAGATGGCTCGTCAGCACAACGATCGCGAGGGGCAGTCCTCCCGGATCGAGAAAAAGATGAACGAGAAAAATGTTCACCGTTACGGGAAACAACAGCACCACTGCCAGCGGAACAAAACGTCCGCTTAGAAAGGCAATCGCAACGACGAGTTCGACCGTTTTTACCAGTGGAAAAAGATAACGCGAGGCCATCAGCCCCTCGTTGAACGTCCGAAGATCACCCTCCATCTCGGGCGCTGGCACCAAATCCAAAAAATACGTTACCGATGAAGCAAGAAAAAGCAGCCCCAGAAAAACCCGAACAATATTCACCGCGATTCGCATCGTGCGTCTAAATTCAAGAAAAGGAACGCTATCGCCAGACTTCCCAAACCTCAAATTCTGGCAGGAGCTATTTCGGTATTTCTGCTTTCGTCCGATCCGTGGCGATCTTCTTATTCCGCCGTCGGATAGATATGGCGATACTGCACTTCGTCTTTTCGCAGTAGCGCCACGCTTCCATCGGCGCGGACGCTGTTGACACGCTCGCCGTGACGGAAACGAAGTCGCCCCTCGCCCATATTATCCCGATCTCTCGAAAACTGTGTGGTTGCGCCGATCGACTCAGGAAGCAGCCGGGCGGAATAAGGGTCGTTATTCTTGTCGGGTTGCTCTTTCACAAGACCGTTTTTCCAAAGCACCCTTGCCTTTTTCCATCGATTTCGAGAAAAAAACGGGATGATTTTCTCTTGGTCCACTCGAACCGGTTCCCTTCTTTTTTCTTCGGCACTTTTCAGTTTCTCGATCTTTGCTTCCGCTTCCGCTGCGGAAAAAGATGTCGATGTCAGTTATGGACGCGACATGCTCCATCAGGCTTTTGAGCACGAGGTGCAGGCGATTGAGACCGAATGGTTCGATGGTATCGCAACCCTCGACGATTGGGAAAAGCGACGGATCGAACTTCGTCGTCAACTTGCGGAGATGCTCGGTCTCTGGCCGGAACTTCCGAAAACTGATCTGAAACCGACGATCGTCGGCACGGTCGATCATCCGGAATTTACCGTTGAGAAACTTCACTTTCAGTCGCTCCCCGGTCTTTACGTTACCGCTAATCTTTATCTTCCCAAAAACACGAAGGAAAAACCGCCGATTGTCCTCTATCTTTCAGGACATGCCCGGAGCATTGTCGACGGAGTTTCTTACGGGACCAAAGTTCCTTACCAGCACAATCCGATCTGGTATGCGCGCCAGGGAATGGCTTCTCTGATCATCGATTCGCTCGATCGCGGAGAAATTCAGGGAGTTCATCACGGCACCTACCGTTTTGATCGTTGGTGGTGGTACAATCGCGGTTATACCCCGGGCGCGATCGAGGTCTGGAATGCGATCCGCGCGATCGATTTTCTGGAAACCCGAAGCGATCTCGACAGCGACCGTATCGGCACGACCGGACGGAGCGGCGGCGGCATTTATTCGTGGCTTCTTCTCGCTCTCGATGACCGTGTCAAAACAGGCACACCGACGGCAGGTCTCACCGATCTTCGCGATCATTTGATCACCGATGTCATCCGCGGGCATTGCGATTGCAATTACTGGAATAATTTCCACCGGCTCGATCCGACCGTTCTCGCGGCACTTGCGGCGCCCCGGCCGGTCCGGCTTCTGAATTCGGACAACGACAAGATTTTTCCGGTCGGCGGCATCAGCCGTATCGAGGAACGGGTCGCGAAAGTTTACGCTCTTTATGGCAAAGAGGATCATTGGGATGTCTACATTTCGGAAGGTCCTCACCGCGATACGCGCGAATTGCAGCTGGCAAGCTATCCGTGGATGTATCGCTGGCTAATGGGCGAAGAAATCGACGAGGTCCCGGAAACCGGTCCGCTTTTCGAAAGAGAGGAGCTTCAGGTTTTCCCGGTGATTCCAGCCGACGAAATCAATACGACGGTCGATACCGTTTTTCGGCCGAAAGTTGATACGCCCGAGTTGCCGGAGACGCGGTGGGAATGGGAATTGATGAAGTCAAAATGGATGAACGCCCTTTCGGCTCAAACATTCGCCGGATGGCCCGCTGAGAATCCGGATGCGACAGCAGAAACTCTCGGTTCCTTTGAGGTCGACGGGTTGCGGCTCGATGTTCATTCGATTTCACCGCAACCGGCGATCGAACTTCGCACCTGGACATTCACTCGGAGCGACCGTCAGCCGAAAAACGTAATCGTGCGCGTTCTCGATCATGCCGAGTGGTTGGAAACGCTCGCGGCCTGGCAGGCGGCCGCACCGGGAGAAGTCGAAGAGATGGTCGGTCCCGGCGCTCATTCGGTGGCCTGGCCGGAAGCCGATGCGACTGCTTGGGAAGATTTAAAAGAAATCGTTTCGGACGAAAACGCCGTCGTTCTTTTCGCGCCGCGCGGAGTCGGACCAACTTTTTACGAAGAAGATCGACCCGATCGCGGCGATACGATCACGCGCAGTTTTCAGATGCTCGGCCAAACGCTCGCCGGTATGCAGATCTGGGATCTTCGAAGTGCTCTTTCCGCCATTCGGACATCGGATCGCTTCGCAAATAGCGCGATCGAGATCGAGGCCGAGGGAGTCATGGCCGGCGTCGCTCTTTACGCATCGCTTTTTGACGAGCCATTGCATCGCCTGCATTTGACAGATCTTCCGAGCAACCACGACGATGGACCGATCTTGCTAAACATCGACCAAATCACCGATTTGCCGCAGATTTACGGGATGGCCCGCGAACGTTCCGAAATCAAGCTCAGCGGCGATTCAGGTGTCAGCGAATGGTCCGATGGCTTTTTTCACGAGTAAATTCCCGAACTGATAAAAGCGACGGCCAAACTGAGCGAAATCAGCGACAAAAGCGTGCTGATCACGATCGTGCTCGCAGCCAGCGCTTCGTCCACCGCCGAGCTGGCGCGCAAGGACGTACGAAGCCGCAGCCGTCGGGCACGAAAGATAAATCGCAGCGACTAGCAGAACTTCGGATGGAGCTCCGAGAGCGATCCCGGCACCGATTCCGATCAGGGGAGCTACACCGACTTTCAATAAACTGGCCGTTCCCGCCGCAGCGAGACTTCCGCGCACCGGAACTGTTACCAACGATCCGCCGATCGACAAGAGCGCGAGCGGAAGAGCCAGTCTTCCAAGCGCTTCCAAAGTTCGGTCGAGGAAATTCGGGAAAGTCCAACCGGCCAGAGCAACAGCGATTCCCGCGACGCTCGCAAGAATCAGCGGATTGGTCGCCACTTGGCGAAGCGTTTTGGCAACCAGCTCTCCACTGAAACCGGTCTGGCTTCCGTAAAGAAGGAGCACGGCGACAACATTGTAAATCACCATCATCGGAGCCAGCGTCAGGACCGCCAGTTCCTGCATCGTCTGCGGATCGGCGTCCGGCAAACCAGATGCGGTAAAAACGACGATCGGCAGCCCGATAAAGGCCAGATTTCCGCGAAAGGTTGCTTGCAAAAACGTGCCGCGCGAGGCGATCGGTTGTTTTAAGAGTCGGACCGCGATGAAGCCGCCTCCGAGTGCGGCGGCGGTTCCTGTTAAAAAGACCGCCAGCATCGGGCCGAGAGCCGCTGTTTTGAGCGGAACGGTTGCAAGGCTATAGAAAATGAAAGTCGGAAGGCCGATCCAGTAAGCGAGATCGTTCATTCCTTTCAGCATCTCCCTCTTCACAAAACCGATGCGCACGAGAAAAACACCGAGTCCGATCAAGAGGACAACGGGCGCAAGTGAGTCGATAATCTGCATAAAAACTGTCCACTCTTCCGCATCGAAGCGGGTGAACTCAACGCAAAATCCTACAACTCTTTTCGGTAACTTTGACTCGGACGAGCGCGACGGGTGCCGACAATCCGTTTTTTGACCAAATCGATATCTTCCTGCCGTGCACTTCGGCGCTGAAAACGCCGCATCACTTCCTCAAGCAACTGCTCCCAATCCTCCTCGCTCGGCTCAAAATCGTATTGCCAAGTTTCGTCGGATCGGGCGCGCCGCGACTGAGAAATCCGTTCGCGCCAAAAGAGTTTGCCTCCATGAAATTGCACGCGGACTTCGCGGTGAGTCCGGTCGGGAAGTCTTTCGTTCCAGGTAATATCGCGTCGCATCGAAATACTTTTATAAATCCCGAGCCTGGTGGCAACCCTGCGACAAACCGGAAAAGTGTTCACCCACTCGCCCTCTCGCTTGCAGATCAGGCAGAAGCGGGACATGGTGAGCCGATCATTCACATCGTTCTGCGTCCGCAATGAAATTTGTTCCTGAGAAAAAACCAATTTACGAAGAAACCCTCGATTCACTTTCCGAAAGGATCGCGGAAGGCGGCGAAAAACCGTTCCGCGCAAAACAGGTGATGGAGTGGCTTTACAAAAAGCGCGTTGGCTCGTGGGACGAAATGACGAATCTGCCGAAATCGTTTCGCGAATGGCTCGACAACGAATACGAAATCGCTCCGGCCAAGCAGGTTCTGATGAAACAGGCAGGCGATGTTACCGACAAACTTCTGCTCCAACTCGGCGACGGCTCGTTGATCGAAACAGTCATTATCCGCGTTCCGCAAGAAGGCGTCGGACTCGAGCATTCTCGCAAGACCGTCTGCATCTCAACACAGGTCGGCTGCGCTTTCGGCTGCAAATTCTGCGCCTCCGGCCTCGATGGCTGGAAACGAAATCTCTCTGCCGGCGAAATCGTCGCCCAGCTTCTTCAGGTCTGTTTTCTCGAAGATGCCCGAACTCCGCGCGCGCGGCCGGAAATCCCCTCTTTTGACAATATCGTCGTGATGGGGATGGGCGAGCCGCTCGCGAACTATGACAATCTTCTCGCAGCTCTCAAAATCGTAAATGCCGATTGGGGACTGAATTTCGGAGCGCGCCGGATCACGGTTTCGACTTCCGGAGTTGTTCCTCAGATCAAGCGCCTGGCCGAAGAGCCGTTTCAATTCCGCCTCGCGATCAGCCTGCACGGCGCAACGAACGAGGTTCGCGAACAAATCATGCCGATCAATAAAAGATGGCCGCTCGAGGAATTGTTGCCAGCTGCAAAACAGTTTTCCAGAAAACAGGGCCGCATGCTGACGCTCGAATATATCCTGATCGAAGACATCAACGATCAGCTTGAACAGGCGGAGCGATTGGCCGAAATCGCACTCGATCTGCGGGCACACGTCAATCTGATCCCCTACAACACCGTTGAAGGCTTGCCGTGGAAACGCCCGAATATTCTCCGACAGGACCGTTTCGTCTCGGTTTTAAAAGACCGCGGAGCATCTGTTACGATCCGCCGCGAAAAAGGTCACGAGATCAACGCCGCTTGCGGACAACTCCGGCTCCAGACCGAAAAAGAACTCCGAGCGACCGGCGCATAAATCAACTCTGTCCTCGATTTCCGGAATCCTATCCGCGTGCTTCCGCGGCTACCAGATGCGCTTCATAAAGCGCAATATCTTCGGGAACATCGATTCCGATCGTCGGCTCTTCTGTCAAACCGACCGAGATGATGTAACCATTTTCCAAAGCCCGCAGTTGTTCGAGTTTTTCGATTTGCTCGAGATCGCCCGGAGGCAACTGCGTGAATTCTTTTAAAAATTCGCGCGTATAAGCGTAAAGGCCGAGATGGCGGTAAGCGCGGTTATCGACGAACCAATTCTCGCTCAAAGCTTTCGGTGTATCCCGCGGATAAGGAATCGGCGAACGGGAAAAATAAAGCGCCTGATCGTTTCGATCAAGGACGACCTTTACCTGATTCGGATTGTAAAAATCTTCGTGCTTCGAAAATGGAGTCGCCAAGGTCGCCATATCGCAATCGCCCGAAATAAGCCGAACGAGCTCCAGAATCTGTTTCCGCGTGATCAACGGTTCGTCCGCCTGCACATTGATAACAAAATCGGCATTGAGCTCTTCGTTCGCCTCCGCAAGTCGATCCGAACCACTTTCGTGATGCGTCGCCGTCATCATCGCCGAAAAACCATCCCGCTCCAAAACTTCGTAGAGGCTGCGGTCATCGACTGCAAAAACGAGCGGATACTCGGGAACCTCTTTCTGAATCCGTTCGGCAACGTGAAGCAAAAGCGGTTTTCCCCGAATCTGGTGAAGCAGCTTTTGGGGAAAACGCGTCGATTCAAGTCGGGCGGGAACAAGGATCACAGTTTCAGCCATGGTATCGATCAAGGAACGACTCTAATCGGCTTCACAACGTTTATCAACAACCGTGTATGATTTCGACAAGAGCCCTTTTTCTCAAAAATCATTCAATATTCTGCACCTGCTCGCGAATCCGCTCGAGCTCCGCTTTACAATCGATGACGATTCGGGAGATCGCGCTCTCGCTCGCTTTGCTTCCGATCGTATTGAATTCCCGTCCGATTTCCTGAAGCAAAAACTCGAACTTCCGTCCGACCGGCCCCGATGTCTTCAAAAATCCGTTGAAAAGATCAAAATGGCTTTCCAGTCGCGTCAACTCCTCGGAAATATCGATTCGATCGGCGTAAATCGCGATTTCCTTGAGCACGCGCTCATCCTCAAGTTCGAATTCGAGACCGCTTTGACGCAATCGCTTCAACAACTCCTCGCGATAATCGGGCACGATCTTCGCAGCCAGTTCGCGGATCTGCTGCAACGCCTTTTTCAATTCGACCTCTCTCTCCGCAAGGTCGCGGGCAAGCGCATCGCCTTCAGCCCGGCGCATCGCCGTCCATTCATCGAGAGCCTCGGCAAGCGTTGCGAGCAAGATCTCAGAAACGGCCTCCGCGCTGATCATCGTCGATCGTCCTCGCGTCAACGAAGCAAGATCGAGCAAAAGCCCAGCATCGGGTTCGAAAGGAATTTTCTGCGTCGATGCAAGCTCTTCCAACTCCTTTAAAGCAGCCGCGATCGCTGCCGAATTAAAAAAACTGGTTTCGCCTCCGGTTCCAGCTTCGGCCGAGATCGAAATATTGATGCGCCCTCGCGTGACCTGCTCCCGG
>DATGSL010000129.1:0-2029 GCA_035302665.1 Opitutales bacterium
GGCGTTGGGCGATCGGTCGTTCGGGCCGCTGTTGCTTTTACCAGGCTTAATCGCTTTTTCTCCTCTCAGCGGAATTCCGGGAATTGCGACGCTTTTTGGGGTGATGTTGGTTTTGGTTTCTGCTCAATTGCTGGTCGGGCGAAAACATTTTTGGCTTCCGGAGATTGTTTTGCGCCGCTCGATTTCGAGAAAACGATTTGAGCAGGTGATTTCGTTTTTCCGACGCGTTGCGAAGGTTATCGATCGGCTGGTCGCTCCTCGACTTTCGTTTTTTGTCAATGGGATCGCGACTTGGTTGATCGCCTGCTTCTGTTTGCTGATCGGCTTGATAGCGCCCTTTATGGAAGTTTTGCCGTTTGTGACGACCGGACTCGGATTGGTGGTGACGATTCTCGGGTTCGGATTGCTTGCGCGCGATGGAGTTCTGATTCTGACCGCGATTCTTCTCTTTAGCGGAATCATGGCCGCGGGTATCCTGATTGCGGTTTGAAGGAGGGCGATCAATCCAGGACGATTTCGCGGCCGTCGGGTAAAGTTGCGCGCAACGGTTCGTTTTTGTGGATTCGGTGTGGATACGTTTCGCCGGCAATCGATTTCAGTTCTCTGATGTAGCTGCCCGGTCGGGCTAATTCAAAGGTATCGACACTCGTTTCGCCGGTTTCCAAAAAATATTGTTCGGCGGCGAATTGGAGCATCCGGAGGTTGTTTTTGATTTGATTTTCCTGAGCCGTTTCCCGGACCTTGTTGAACGTGGGGATGGCGATCGCTGCAAGGAGGCCGAAAGTGGCCGGATTGATGAATGAGAGGCTCGCGATATTTTGTTTGTGACTGTGGCTCCAGTTGGAGGCGATGAGGATGCCGTTTGGTTCGATCGAGGTGGCGCTGACGAGCGGCTCGTCGATTCGGAAAATTTGGAGAAGCCAGTCGCGCACGCCGTCGTTTGCAGGATCATTTTCGGGAATGGCTGCGAGGATTAACTGAGAGATGTATTGGCTCGCTGCCGGGCTTGTGAACGAGAATGAGACGCCGCTTTGGGGAATCCGCTCGATGGCTTTCTGAAACTGAGGGTTTTCGGAAAGGGTCGGTTTGTCGGTTGACTGAACGCGGTTTAGAAAAGACGGGGAGGTCGCGAGGAACAATTCGCCCGATCGGTTGTTGGCCGCGAAGGTGAGATTGATTCCGAATTCGTCGCCCAAGAGCGAAGTGATGGTTCTCAGCCCGTTTTCGTTCGATTCCGTGAAGAAAATTTCGAGCGAACGAAGCGTTTTGGCGATGTCCGGATAGAGAAAACCGCCATTTTCGAGGCGGAGAAATGCGTCGATTCGCGGCATTTCGCCGATTTCGGGCAAAGACATTGTTTCGGTCGGATCGATTTCGATGACTCCGCTGAGACGTCCTCCGATTCGCGTAAGGATTTCGAGCGCCGTCCGTTCAGAGGGTGTGAGCGGCGTATTCAGATAACCGTCGAGCATCGCCGGTGCCGGTGGAAAAGCGACGGACGCCGCAATTTCGGCAATATTTTTGGAAAAATCGATCAGTGCTTCCGGATTCAGTTCCCGTTCAAAAACAAAGATACTTTTTTCGGGAGCCCATTCTGAAATTTGAAAAGGGCGGTTCGAAACACCAATGCTTTGCATCAAACCGTGAAGTTCGTCGGGAAAGAGAAGAAAGGTTCGGTTGTGAAAAGAATGATCGGCGATTCGGACCGAGCTTCCGCCGATCGCTGCGAGACGATCGAGGCCGCTTGCTTGGACAATTGTGGAGAGAGGTATTGGAGGAATCGGGATATCGGGACTTGTGGCAGCGGAATTTAGAAGAAGATTCGTAAGATTATCGGCGATTTGCATGATGTCGCCGTCGATCTCCGCGTAGCCGTAAAAGATGCCGCCCCGGTCGAGGTGTGCCTCGGTTTCTTCGAAATACTGCGACTGGTTCGGGTAAAGAAAACTGGCGCAAAAAAGTGAAAGCCAAGCGGTGAAGGCGATCTTGAAAAGAAGGGGCACACGACTTGTCATCCACAAAATAATTA
>DATGSL010000130.1:0-5841 GCA_035302665.1 Opitutales bacterium
CAGCGCTTCCGCTTCCGCGTTAAAAAATCGGTGATGAAAATCAAAATGTGCATTCTTTTCCTCGTCTGGTTTCTTTTTTCATCGGCTTCCTTCGCTTCAGCAGCCGTGAACGTTCGCGATTTCGGTGCGATCGGCGATGGCGAAACCGACGATACCGAAGCGATCGAGCGGGCGATTTCTGAAGGGAAAGGCGTTGTCGAATTTCCGAAAGGCGATTATCGGATTACGCGGACGATCGAGGTCGATCTCGACGAAGGCCGCCGGATCAGTTTGAACGGACAATCGGGGAGTGCGCGGATTTTGATGGCTGGTGCGGGGCCGGCGTTTCGGTTTATCGGAACCCACGATGGCACTGCGCTTGCGGATTCGTTTGCGCAAGGTGTTTTGAGTCGGGAGCGGATGCCGCAGATCACCGGATTGGAGATTTTTGGCGAACATCCGGAGGCCGATGGGTTGGAGTTTATCCGTTCGATGCAGGCGGTCGTGTCGCGTGTATTGATACGCGATGTTCGGGTCGGGATTCGGTTGAGCGAACGAAATCGAAACGTAATTATCGATTCGAGTCATATTTACAATTGCAGTGGAATCGGGGTTTTTCTCGATGACGTTGACCTCCATCAGGCGATTATTAGCAGCAGCCACATCAGTTATAACAAAGGCGGAGGCATCGTCATTCGCGGTGGATCGGTCCGGAATGTTCAGATCACCGGCAACGATATCGAATACAATCACGATCTTGAAGCGGAGGAATCGAACGACGTTCTGATCGATGTCAGTCAAGGCGGGAGCATCCGTGAAGGCACGATCGCCAGCAATACGATTCAGGCTCGCTACAGTCCCGGCGGTGCGAATGTTCGTTTTCGCGGAAATCGGGAGGATCCGGCGAAAGTCGGTCTCTGGAGCATTGCGGGAAACCATATCAGCAATCAGCGGGTGAACATTCACCTCGACAGCGCCCGGGGAATCTCCGTGAGCGGAAACAACTTCATTCTCGGTCGGGAGCAGGTCTTGCTGATCGAAAATAGCCGTCATATTTCGGTTTCAGGAAATGTCTCCGACTACAATCCCGATTATTACCGGATCGGTCTCTACCACGGATCGGAAAATGGCGTTCGGATCCGCAACTCGGACGGAGTCATCGTCAACGGATTGATCCTCGACGGTTCGGCTCAGGGAAGTTCGGACGAAGGTGGGGCGATCGAAATTCTCGGGAGCAAAAATATCACGATTTCGGAAAGTCAGCTTTTCAATTTCGCTCATCGCGGCATTTGGGTCGCCGACAGTAAAAATATCCGAATTGCCGGAAACACGATCGGCGGAGAATCTGAAACCGACGCGGCGGGCTCCGCGATCACCGTCATCGGTGCTTCGGAGAGAGTTTTTCTACATGGAAATTTGGTTTCCGGAGCGGACGCGATCAGCGCTGAGCCGGGAACGGATGTGCGCCGTTCCGTTGAAGAACTTTATGTTCCTTGAGCCATAAATTCGCTTCTTGTTGTGGCTTCTGCCAATCAGGAGATTGGCGTTCCCGGGGCGCGCCGATTTCCCGATCGGCATATAGCGATTTCGCAGCGAACCGTCGCCGCTCTGCAGACCTCCCTCAATTCCTTTTTCTCGCAGTCGGGGAGAGTGTAGTTTGTCGCTGGTCTTGCTAACTTTTTTAAGTAAATACTGGGAGAAACTTGTGCTCTTTGAAGTGGCGGCTGGGACCGTTTTATTGTAAAAAGAAAGATTGCGATCAGGAAAATGGTTCACGATTGATCGACTCCTTGGCATTTTCTGCAGCGTTTAAATGAAGTTTTCGATAAAGAATCATCTGGAGGAGCTCGAAACGTTAGCGGTTCGATTATCGGCTTTTGGCGAGCGGGAAGGATTGTCGCCGCTGATTGTGCAGCAGATGAATCTGGCTCTCGATGAGCTTGTTACGAATGCGATCGAATACGGCTATGACGAAGATGTCGAAGGAACGATTGAAATCGAGCTCGATTGCGATGAGGAGAAGTTCACGGCTGTTATGTCGGATGATGGCCGTCCGTTCGATCCATTTGAATCGGGGGCTTCCGAGGAAACTTTGTCGGACGAAGCGAGCGGAATCGGTGTTTTTCTGGTTCGTCAGCTGATGGACGAGTTCAGTTACAAACGCGAAAAGAACCGGAACCGGATCGTGCTTTTAAAGTGGCTGCATTCTGAAGAGGAACGCAAATCGAAGAAGTGAGCGGAATTTTTGCTCACTCTTAGGCGGAAAACCGATTATCGGTAGATCAGATAATTTTCGCGTTTTTCGAGAAAACGTTCCATTTCCGGTTGCCAACTGGCGATGATCTCTTCGGCCGGTTTGCCTGCGAGCAGATCGAGGCGAATTTGATCGGTTCCCATCACTTTGTTAAACATCGCGATCCGTCCCTCGGCGGTCCCGAGCGGGTTTTCCTCCGGATAAAGTTTTTGCAGCGTTTCCATGATGTGGATGCTTGCGGAAACCGGCCGGACTTTGCTGTAGTCGGTGATGTGGATTTGGACACCTTGAACTTTTTCTCCGTTATAGGTTCCGTATCGCGGCACCCAAGTATGCGGACGGAAAAAGAGGCCCGGAATTTCGCGGCCGTTTAATGTATCGGCAAAAACCTGGCGATCGATCCACGGGGCGCCGACCATTTCGAAAGGAAGAGTAAAGCCGACGCCTTCGTTCATGCGGTGAAGTTCGCCAAAAGTTCCGGTGATGGCGAGAAAGTAGGTGCTTTGCCAATGGGGAACATGTTGGGAGGGCAACACCCAGAGCAGGCCGGTGTCGTCAAAGGTCATGCCGCGGTTCCAGCCTTCCATTTCGACGACGTGCAGATCGGCTCCGATTTCGAATTCGGCATTAAAATAGCGTGCGAGTTCGCCGGGAGTCATGCCGTAGAGATAGGCGATCGGATAGAGGCCGACGAAAGAGGTGCCTTTTGAGACATCGAGGATGTTGCCGTCGACCAGATTTCCGCCGAGTGGATTCGGGCGGTCGCAAACGATAAACGGGATTCCGGCGTCGCGCGCTGCCTCCATCGCGTAAGCCATTGTGTAAATATAAGTGTAGGAGCGATTTCCGGTATCGAGAATGTCGTAAACCAGGACATCGATTCCTTCGAGCCACTCCGGCTTCATCCGGCGCGTCGAGCCGTAAAGGGAATGAACCGGGATGCCGGTGGCGGTATCGACGTCGGATTGAACCGAGTCGCCTGCGTAGAATTCGCCTCGAACGCCATGTTCAGGGCCGAAAAGCGCGACGAGATCGATTTGCGGATCTTCGTGGAGAAGGTCGATATTTTGCCGTCCGTCGGCGGTGATTCCGGTTGGGTTTGTGATCAGGCCGATCCGTTTTCCTTCGATCAGATTTCGTTTTTTTGAAACGAGGAGATCGATTCCGGGTGAGACTGCGGGTTCAACTGGATGGCGGGACATTTGGGAAGTCGTTTGGCATCCGGCGACGAAGAGGAGAAGAAGGAGGAGGGCAAATCGATTCATAAAGCTGGCTTTATTGGGAAACGTGTGGAAGAAGGCACGAAAATCCACAAACGTTTCCGGTAAGTCAACTTGTAAAATCGCGATTTCCGCTCAACTGCATGAACTTGCCGCCGTGAAACTCACTCCCGAGGTTCGGTTCCCTGCATGTGAGCTTCCATCGTTTCGCGCGTTACGGTGTAGCGTCCGGCGCAGCGCGGACATTCGACGCGAATCGCCTCTTCATCGCCAAAAAGTTCCTCCGGATCTTCGCGCATGGAAGGTTCGAGGACGTTGAGGATTTTTTCCTGGTTGCAGCCGCATTGCCAGCGGTAGCCGCGCCGTTCGAGGAGGGCTACCGTTTCGTTTTCCTCCAGGTTTCGAACTTCATCCGCCTCAAGTGCCCAAAACCAGTTGAAATCACAGTCGGGATGGGCGGTCAGCAAGGCAAAATCCTCGCCTTCGATTTGGAAATAACGGGCCGGACGTTGCTCGCTTTGATCGTAATAACGTTCGACTGCCTGGAACGGATCGCTTCCTTCGAAATTGACGGCGCTGCGGCGGGCGGGACTTTTCCCTCGCACGACTTCGGAGAAAAATAGGTTTTCGTCACCCTCGCGGATATGTTCGGTAAAAATCCGTCCGGCGACGGTTCCGAGTTCGTTATCTGCAACCAGAAAAAGATTCAGGAGCGGTTCCTGAAAGTTCAGGGTCCAGGCGATCAGTTCATTGCGCGGCCGCGAGGCGCAGTGAAGGACAAATGCGGCGAGTGCGCTTTTGAAAATTCGATCGTGTTCCGGACTCGGCTGGAGGTTGTTATCGGCCAGATGGAGGTAATAATCGATGTAAAGAGCACCGAGGTCTGCGCGCGTTAGAAGAGCGTTTTTAAATCGAACGAAGGAGCTTGTGACCGGGAAAATCGTGCTGGAATCGGTAGATGACATTATTATCTACCATACGCGGATTGGCCGAATGCCAAAGCTTTTCTGCAGGTTTTTTCGTCGGAGGCTTGGCTGGGGCGAAGGGAAGGCTTCCGGCCCGCATCCGGGATTTCGGATGCGGGCAAGGGTTCGGTTGCCTGAGCTGGTTCTGGCGATTAGAGATCTTTTGCTTTTTTGTAAAGCTTGTTGGCAATTTCCATGATCTCTTCCGGCGCGTATTCGGGGGCAAAGCTAGAGGCGATTCCGGCCAAGTGGGCGAGGTCGCCGCCGGAAGGAGGAGCATCGACGAATTCAAGCTGTGCGCCGTCCGAATAACCTTCTGTGTATTCTTTCGGAGCTTCGCCGCTCCAGATGGTGCCGGCTTCGCGGTAATCGTTCGGCGACAGGCGGTAGAGTTTAAGATGGAGGCCGCCTTCCATGAATTTGCGCGCTTCGGGACAGGTGGCATTTCCGATTTTTGGGATCGGCAACATCTGGCTCATTTTGACGCCTGTCAACGTTTCCAGCGCGCGTGCGTAGGCAAGAGCGTGAACTCCTCCGCGGACAAATAGATATCCGAGCATCGTTCGCGCAGCCGGATTGTCGGTCATCTGGTAAACGCGAAGTTTTTGGGTTCGGGCTCCGTTTTCGAGAAAGAAATTGTGCAAAAGGTCGAGAATCAGGTTCCCGGAAGAAAAAACGTAATCGCCGGTCCAGGGCATTCCGCGCGAATCGACCGGCAGAGCCGATTGTCCGGAAGCGATATAATGTCCCCCAAAGACTCCGCTCGGGAGATCTTTCCAGACACCTTCCTCCATGGTGCCGGAATCATCGAAATCGGTGCGAGGTCCGTTCAAGCAGGAGTTGATCGAAGCGGAGACGATTTCAATATGACCAAATTCTTCCGCGGCGATGTTCGCGATCAGCGCGTAATACGGACGGATCTTTTCGCGACTGCGCATACCGAACGATTGGTAGGTGTAATTCATCAACGTCGACATTTCTCCAAAGCGTCCGCCGAGGAGTTCCTGAACGTTTTTTGCAGCGACGGGATCCTCCTTGGGAGAGGCGGGAAGTTCGACGGGAAGTCGGTCAATACGCAGCATCATGGTAGTAATCCTTCTAGTTCTTTGTTTACATTTGAACCGGCGAAAGAGAAGCCTTCCGCCCGGCATCTGTTTCAACACAGGGTATCGACGAACCTGATTCGCGCAATTGGGCCGCCAAAAATGAAGGATCGGCTGATGTCGTCGTTAGGGAATTACCCGATCAGGCGTTTTCCGAGAAGGGCCGGCGGAATTTTCTTAACCAGCTACTTTCGAGGGCAACGGAGTTTCGCAGTTCGGGCGCGCGATCACGCCGTCGTAAGGCTCGTCTGCAAAAAATTGAAATCCGGAATCGAGCAGATGCCGGTCACAAACCGCAAAAAGATCCGCCTCGGTATAAG
>DATGSL010000131.1:0-3341 GCA_035302665.1 Opitutales bacterium
GCGACGGTATCAGTCCTACAAATGAATTGACCACTGATCACGAAAACAACATAAGCTAACCAAGTAGCACGGAAGCCGCTTCCAGTTTCAACACCGCTTGGGACATCCCTGAAGAAAACGCCGATTCATTTCTTCATGGCAATCTTACTGCACTTGCTTTTCTTGAAGAATACGATCTTGAGGGAGCCGACCCGGCGAGACCGCTTCTTTCTGTAGGGCTGGATGAGAACAACCTGTTCGGTGAAGGTACGGACAATCAGATTCTTCAAACAAACGGAGCACGCGGCTGGTCGTTCCTCGGTCAAAATAATTTCAACGAAGAAGTGCTCACATTCCGGATGGACATGATTCATCACGGCACCTTGGATGAAAGTGACGTCTTCAGTCAGCTCATCCTCCGCCATTTTGACGCCGAGGGAGCTCGCGTCTCTCAAATCGCCATGCAGGCGGGAGAATCTCCGGGCACTTTTCTGGGGCAGGACGCCCGGTGGGAAGTCGATACCGTAAATCGCTTCGAGGTTGTGATGAACAATTCTGCGGATGCGTTGACCTATACGAGCCCAACCGGCACAGACCGCACCGTTGACGCTGGAGCGAGCGACATGTGGATCAATGGAGTCCTTGCGTTTGGCAATCATACGCATGGTCGCCACGGCCGGGCCACTCCCGGCCCGATTATGGAGATCCAGCTGCTAACGAATCCCAACAACGTGTGGAATGCCGATATTGCGCGGATCCAGACGCTTCCTGGCGCGCAACTGGTCGGAGTCGATGGTCCGTCCGTTCCGGAAGGCTACAGCGATTGGATCGAAACTTATTTTCCGGGTGAAAGCGATCCGGAACTCGTCGGACCGGACGCAGATCCGGATGGTGACGGGATTCCGAATTTGCTTGAGTATGCGTTGAATCGGGAGCCGAACGTCGCCTCCCGTGAGGCGCTGCCATTTACTGAGGTGCAGACGGTGACCGTTGACGGAGTCGAAGGTCGATATCTCGTGCTGATCGGCGCCGTTCCCGATGATATGTTTGATCTGCAATATTCGGTCGAAGCTTCGTCAGATGTCAGTTTCGCGGAATACGACGAAGGGGTGCCGGTCGACAGCTGGTCAAACGGAGATGGCACGACGACCTATGTTTTCCGGGATGTTGTGCCGATCGGCGAGGATTCACGCCGGTTTATGCGGCTTCGTGTGACCGCGCTCGATTAGACGGCGCTGAGAACGGTTTGGGTTGGGTCATGGGCCGCGGGCATAAGTCCGCGGCCTTTTTCAAAGAAGCATTTGGCTCATCGGTTCGCGAAGTCCTTGCGGTTATTCTCTCATCTTAGCAAACTCTGTTTTATGAGAACGATTTCAGTCTGTCTTTTTTCCCTTTTGTTTTTTGTCGGATGTCAGTCTTCCAGCACCGATCTGGGGATGCGGGCGGTTGAAGATGTTTCGCCGGTCGTAGCTGCGGAGCGAGTTTCGGAAAATGGAGCTTTACTGATCGATGTTCGGGAAGCGGAAGAGTGGCAGGAGACAGGTGTTGCGGAATCGGCTTACCTCCTTTCGCTGAGCGACCTCCGCGGGGATCGGAAGCAATGGGATTCGTTTCTGCGCGAAAATGGCGACCGCGAGCTTTTGCTTTATTGCCGAAGTGGAAACCGCGCCGGAATCGCGGCTGATATTCTGAGAGAGGAGGGATATCAGGTGGGGAATGTCGGTGGATTTTCCGATTGGCAGGCGGCTGGTCTGCCGGAGCGTAATTTCGACGACCCTCGGCGCTAGGTTGAATTGCTTTCCTGACCGCAGCTTCTTGTAGAACTTTCTTATATTTAAAATTTGGATAGGGCATGAAATCGTCTTTTCTCTTATTCGTCTCATTGATCCTGCTCGCTCCCACTTCCTTGCTGCAGGCTTCGGGAACCGGGATCTTGTCAATTTTTGTTTGGAAGGGTGATGAAATTGTCCGTTTTGAGCAAAATGTAGAATTTGATGAACCAATCGATTACTTCTCGTTGGCTCTTCAGGCGCAGCTCAATGGAGTTCCTGAAATCGACGATGGCTGGTCCTTTTCCCCTTTTCTTGGAGAGGGAGCGGTTTTAAAGAGTTTCGAGATTGTCGATCGGAAGGCGATCATCGAGCTCGATTCTCCTGATTTGAATGAGCATTTTCTCGACGAAGAGGTCCAGGAACAGTTTTCTTGGTTGCTCGATGAATGGGTTCAGTATTCTCCCGACATCGATTCGACGGAGGTTCGGCTTTCGAATGGTTTCGGGATCGATCTTTTTCTTTCAAACAAACCTCAGCCCCTTCTTTTCAAACCGGACGTTCCTGACGAAACGCCTATCGGTCGGCAGGTCGCGAGCGTTCACCAGATGTCTGCACAGGGAAATGCTCAACCTTCGGGTGCTCTTTCCGATGCTTCAATTTTTCTATCGCCGGGACATGGCTGGCATTACAACACGACTCTCAAACGGTGGGCGACCCAGCGGAGCAATTCTTTTCAGATCATTGAAGATCACTCGAACGGTGAGGCTGTTTTACAATATTTGCATCAATATCTTTGGAATGCGGGTGCTCGGGTTTATACCGCCCGTGAACGGGATTTGAATACGAACATGGTAATTGTTCAAAATCGCGGTCCGGGATATTCGGAAACGGGAAATTGGGTGACCGAGACTGTTGGCGGTACCTACGACGGCGCTCATCGCCGGGCGACAACTGTTGTTGGTGAGCCGACCGCCGTCGCTCGTTTTACGCCCGATATTCCGGAGGCCGGTTATTATGCGGTTTATGTTTGGTATCGAGCTGCCGCCGTCGCGCAGGCGACGACTGGCGATGCCCGGATCGAAATTCATCATACTGGCGATACGACAACTTGGATTCAGGATCAGGCCCGGGATGGCTATACGTGGAAGTATATCGGCACCTATTATTTTGAAAAAGGGATCCATCCGGAGACCGGTTCCGTCACGATTACCAATCAGAGTTCGATAGCCGGCCGTCATGTGATCGCCGATGCGGTTCGTTTTGGGGGAGGAATGGGAGACATACCGGACAACATCAGCGGAACGATCAGTGGCAAACCGCGCTGGGAGGAATCGGGACGCTATTACGCCGGGTTTCTGGGGAAAAATAATTGGGCCAGTTCCGGGACGGTCGATGCCATGCCGCGCTGGGCCGCGTGGGAGCACGAATCCTGGGAGAGTGGGAAAAGCGTCTATGTTGCTTGGCACACGAATGCGGCGGGTGGTACGGGTATGGAAACGTTTGCCTATTCGAGTGCGGGCAGAAATGGCCCATTTAACCCGCATTTCTCATACACAAAATACCTGCTGGGTGTGAGGCGTTTAAAAGTTG
>DATGSL010000132.1:0-5593 GCA_035302665.1 Opitutales bacterium
AAGGCTTTGCCCGAAGCTACGGCCTGAACGACGAAATCACCTATCCGCTCGACCTCCGCCACGGACCGACATTTCCCTGGGAGCCGTTTTTTGAAGGCGATTCGCGCAAACAATTCGTTATTTTCACCGACAGCCGCGGAGCCGAAAAAGAGTGGAAAGGCTTTGAGGAACTAACCCGTTTGATCTGGGAAAAAATTCCCGACAGCCGCGTCGCCTGGTGTGCCGGACAGAAAACCGAATTGGCCGACACTCCTGAAGGACGATTCCTCAATCTAACCGGCTGTCCGCTAGACGAAATGATTGAACTCGTCCGCCAGCCCTCCGTTTTCATCGGAAACGACAGCGGCCCGATGCACCTTTCAGCCGCTTTCGGAAACCGTGTTTTGGCAATCTTCGGACCGACTTCCCCTCTCCGTTTCGGCCCATGGCCAATCGATTCGCCACGCACGAAAAACGTCGTCGCCCCCGGCGGAAACCTCGCCAATCTCAAACCGGAAGCCGTACTTGATGCTGTAATCGAACTAACTGGCAAACTAGGAAAGGCGTGACATGAAGAAATTAAGCCTTCTGGAGTAAAAGCCAATAAACCCAACGATGTCTGAAGGAGGCCAACGCACCTCAAAAAATCTCGCAACCAACAAAAATAAACGGAACAATAACTGACATCGATTCCAGCAGAGGTGTTACCTATGTCCTGAACCTAAAGTGTTACCCATGTCCTGATCGCACCTCGCACCCTTCTGCCTTTTGCCTTCTACCTTTTGCCTTCTACCTTTTGCCTTTTGCCTTCAAACATACTCACTGCCGTGGACGATTTCGACGTCGCGGACGTAAACGACGACGGCATACTGAGGAACGTAATGTTCGGCGAGAAGATGGAGGATTTTGTCCAAGACCGATTCATTGACGACCGATTCGATCTTCACGTTCTTTCGCTCCCCGAGACTTGCCCGGATACCGCGCGATCCTTGACCTCCGACCGGCATCGCCGAGTAGCCGCTCGCACCGAGTCGGAGCATTTCCCGAATGATGCGATCGGAAACAAACGCTTCCGCCACTACCGTGATCAATTTGCCGGTTTTTAAGTTCATCTGAAAGGGCCGTGCAAGCTGTATTCAAAGAAAAATCCCACTCGCAGCCAACGCCAAAGATTCCATTCAGGTTTTCCCCGACCAGCCGCTTCCGGAACTTACCGGAGAATCGCAATCGCCGGAAATCCGGCACCAAAAAAATTTTTCCGCAAAAAACCCGATCAGGCTTGCCAAGTCGCATCAACATATCTCAATACGTTGATTTAACATTCGCCATCTCTTCGATGCTGCGATATCAAAGAAAATCTTATGTCAAAACAACCAACCGATCATCCATCTCTGCCCAAACTCCGCCATCTGATCAACGAGCGGATTCTCATTCTCGATGGCGCGATGGGAACGATGATCCAAAACGAAAAGCTCGAAACGAGCGACTTTCACGGAGAGCGTTTTGCCGATCATGGAAGCGACCTGAAGGGAAACAATGATCTTCTCTCCATCACCCGCCCCGCAATCATCCGGAAAATCCATCGCGATTTCCTCGAAGCGGGTGCCGATATCATTGCGACGAACACCTTTAACGCGAACCGTATCTCCCAAAAAGATTACGATCTCGTCGAGCTGGTTCCAGAACTAAACCGAACCGCCGCCCAACTCGCACGCAAAGTCGTCGACGATTTTCAAAAGGAAAATCCCGATCGCCCGTGCTTCGTCGCCGGAGCGATCGGCCCGACCACTCGCACCGCCTCCCTTTCACCCGACGTGAACCGCCCCGATTATCGCGCGGTCACCTTCAAAGAGCTCGCTGATGGTTATTACGAACAGATCGAAGCTCTCGTCGATGGCGGAGTCGATCTTCTCCTCCTCGAAACGACCTTTGATACCCTGAATCTGAAGGCTGCCATCTTCGCCTTGGAAGAGTTTTTCGAAAAAATCGGAGTTCGGCTACCAGTCTGGCTTTCCGTCACGATCACCGACGCTTCGGGCCGAACTCTTTCCGGACAAACAGTCGAGGCTTTCTGGAATTCCGTCAGGCACGCCAAGCCATTTGCCATCGGAATCAACTGCGCGCTCGGCGCGGAGGAAATGCGCCCTTATGTTGGCGAGCTTTCCAGTCTCGCCGATTGTGCGATGACCTGCTATCCGAACGCAGGCCTGCCAAATGCCTTCGGCGGCTACGACCAAACACCGGAGGAAATGTCCGCCATCCTGAAAACATTTGCTGAAAACGGCTGGCTCAACATCGTCGGCGGTTGCTGCGGAACAACCCCGGAACATATTTCCCTCCTCCGCGAAACGGTTGCCGATTTCAGCCCGCGCGAAATCCCGACCGTTCCTTCCGTTACCCGACTCAGCGGGCTCGAAGCCTTTAATATCACACCTGAAAAAGGTTTCGTCATCGTCGGCGAAAGAACCAACGTCACCGGGTCCCCGCGCTTCAAAAAGCTGATCAAAAA
Source organism: Opitutales bacterium (assembly GCA_035302665.1). Taxonomy (GTDB): domain Bacteria; phylum Verrucomicrobiota; class Verrucomicrobiia; order Opitutales; family T3Sed10-336; genus DATGSL01. The sequence continues at coordinate 2,489 of DATGSL010000132.1, forward strand.
CGATGATTTTGAAGGCGCGCTCGCAGTCGCCCGTCAACAGGTCGAGAACGGTGCCAACATTCTCGATGTCAATTTCGATGAGGGCCTTCTCGACAGCGAGGGTTCGATGGTGCGATTCCTCAACCTGATCGCTTCGGAGCCGGACATTTCGCGGATCCCGATCATGATCGACAGCTCGAAATGGTCGGTCCTCGAAGCCGGATTGCAGTGCGTTCAGGGAAAATCGATCGTCAACTCCATCAGCTTGAAGGAAGGCGAAGAGGAATTTATCCGACACGCCCGCCTCGCCATGCGTTACGGAGCGGCTGTCGTGGTAATGGCCTTCGACGAAAAAGGTCAGGCCGCAACCAAGGACGACAAGGTCCGAATCTGCACGCGCGCCTACAAGATCCTCACCGAAACGGTCGGAATGGATCCGAACGATATCATTTTTGACCCGAACATCCTCACGGTCGGAACCGGAATCGAGGAGCACAACAACTACGCCGTCGATTTCATCGAAGCGATTCGCGAAATCAAGGAAACGCTTCCACACTGCAAGGTCAGTGGTGGCGTCAGCAATATCTCCTTCTCCTTCCGCGGCAACAATCCGATCCGCGAGGCAATGCACGCGGCATTCCTCTACCACGCCATCAAAGCCGGCCTCGACATGGCCATCGTCAACGCCGGAATGCTCGCCGTCTACGAGGAGATCGACAAAGAGGTCCTCGAAAAGGTCGAGGATGTCCTCCTCAACCGCCACCCGGATGCGACCGAAAACCTGATCGATTTCGCCGATTCCTATAAATCAGCCGGCAAAGAAAAATCAGCGGAAGCGGCCGATTCGTGGAGAAATGGCACCGTTCAGGAACGCCTCGCCCACGCTCTCGTCAAGGGAATCGTCACGCACATCGAAGAAGATACCGAGGAGGCGCGCCAACAATATGACGCACCGCTGCACGTGATCGAAGGCCCGCTGATGGACGGTATGCGGATTGTCGGAGATCTCTTCGGCTCCGGAAAAATGTTTCTTCCTCAGGTCGTTAAAAGCGCCCGCGTCATGAAAGCCGCTGTCGCCTACCTCCTGCCATTTATGGAGGAGGAGAAAAAGAGACTCGGCGATGTCCGTCCTCAGGCAAAAATCCTTCTCGCAACCGTAAAAGGCGACGTTCACGACATCGGAAAAAATATCGTCGGCGTCGTTCTCGCTTGCAACAACTACGAGGTCATCGATCTCGGCGTTATGGTTCCAGCCGACAAACTCCTCGAAACCGCCCAAAAGGAAAAGGTCGATATCGTCGGCGTAAGCGGCTTGATCACGCCATCGCTCGACGAGATGGCTCACGTCGCAAGCGAAATGGAACGGGTCGGTCTGAAACTTCCACTCCTGATCGGCGGAGCCACGACCAGTCCGGCGCACACCGCAGTAAAGATCGCTCCAAACTACAGCCACCCGGTTGTCCACGTCCTCGACGCTTCCCGCGTCGTCGGCGTCGTCAGCAAACTCTTGAGCGATACCGACCGCGAAGAATATCTAAAAGAGGTCGAAGCCAACCACGAGCGGCTGCGCGAACGGCACTTTGGCCGCCAAAAAGAGCGAAAACTGATCTCGCTCGCCGATGCGCGCGCAAATCGGGTCAGCTTTGATTGGAATGAAGTTCCGATCGACCGCCCCGAATTCTTCGGCACGCGAACTTTCAGGGACTTTCCACTCGAGGAGATTGTCAAATTCATCGACTGGACGCCCTTCTTCCAGGCATGGCAGCTCCACGGCCGTTATCCGCGGATTTTTGAAAACAAAAAATTCGGAGAACAGGCACGCGAACTTTTCGACGACGCACAAAAGCTGCTTGATCAGATTATCAGGGAAAAACTTTTCACCGCCCACGGCGTGATCGGTTTTTGGCCGGCAAACAGCGTCGGCGACGATATTCAGCTTTATTCCGACGAGGAGCGTTCGGAGATCGTCGCAACTTTCCATACCTTGCGTCAGCAAAATCCGAAGGCGGACGACAAACCGAATTACGCGCTATCCGATTTCATCGCGCCGCTCGATTCGGGTCGGATCGATTATTTTGGAGCTTTCGCCGTCACCGCGGGCCACGGAGTAAACGAATTCGCGCAAACCTTCCGCGAAAAGCGGGACGACTACAGCGCAATCATCGTGCAGGCGCTCGGGGATCGTATGGCTAAAGGTTTTGCCGAATGTGTGCACAAAATTGTTCGCGATCTATGGGGATTCGGAAAAGCTGAAAACCTGACTCCCGACGATTTGATCCGCGAACGCTATCGGGGAATTCGTCCGGCCGCCGGATATCCCGCGAGCCCCGACCACACCGAAAAACGGACGCTCTTCGATCTTCTCAATGCGGAAAAAGAAGCCGGAATGACTTTGACCGATAATTTCGCGATGTCCCCCGGAAGTGCGGTCTCTGGACTCTATTTTGCCCATCCGGAAAGCCGCTACTTCGCGGTCGGCCCGATTATGGAAGATCAGGTCGAGGATTACGCGAAAAGGAAAGGCGTTTCCGTTCAGGAGATTGAAAAATGGCTCGCTCCGAACCTCTCCTACACACCGAAAAAGGCCGCCGAACCAGTCAGCGCATCAACCTAAGCGCGCACTGGTGGCCGTAACCTCTTCATAAAAAAAGCGCAGCAAAAACGGCTGCGCTTTTTTTAAACCTGATATTTCCAACGGTTCACCCCTCCTCTTCCCTCAATTCTTCCAGAATCGCGTTTTCATCGGCACTCGTCGACTCGCCCAGATTGAAAATCGGCGGCAAATAAACGCCGGGAACATCGCCTCCATTTAATTCAACGCGCGATAAGAGCATCGAAACCAGCCGGTTCCCCAACATATCGATCGGGTGACACATACTCGTCAGCTCCCGATCGGTCGATAAATTCGAGCCGAGACCATTCCCCCCGATCACGCTGAGATCGTCCGGCACCGAAATTCCCGCCTCTTGCGCAGCCATCAGTGCACCCATCGCCAGCCCATCACCGGCGCAATAAATACAATCAGGCCGAAACGATCCCTCAAAAAGCTCCTTCACAGCCTGACGGCCCATTTCTTCATCACGGTCTCCCGCAACCACCACCCGCATCTGAATTTCCTGACCGAGC
>DATGSL010000133.1:0-2195 GCA_035302665.1 Opitutales bacterium
AGAATAAAGGAGCGGTGATCGATTTCAATTCAGGCGGTTCGGTCGGGCGGATGGACATCAGTGGAAATTTTTTTGACCACGCCGGAAGCGAATCTCTTTTGGTCGGAAGCGCGAATGTTGAGAGCCGATTTTCCCAAAACAAAGTTGCTTTGCGAAATCTAAATGGACCGTTGATTCGATCGGTTTTCAATACGATCGATTCCAATACGATTCATATTCCGGCCGGAAGCGAGGGCAGAAATTCGATTCCGGCTTTGTTTGTTATCGAGGGTCATGAAACCGGGACAATCGTTCATTTTGAAAATAACCGGATCGTGAACGAATCGGAGAATGTCCGGATCGATTCCTTGATTGAGATCGAAGGCGCGCCTGCAGAGATCCGATCGGGGACGAATGTTGTCCTGCGATCGTGGGAACCTGATGAGCGGCGCGCCGCCTATGCACCGTTGAGCGATTCGCGGATTGGGACTCGGCCGAAATGAAATTCGTGCGCTTGCTTTCTTCAGTTACCACCATGAAAAAACATCTCAAATCGACCCTCCGCCGTCTGCCTTACGGGTCCACGTTGATGCAGGTTGCGCGCGGCCCGCAGAAAGCCGTCCGTTTCGATGATCCGCTCGAAGCGATTTATAGTCAGTCACATATCGTCTTCGAGGTTCCGGCCGATCGTTGTAAATATACGTATCAATTTTCTTACGGTCTTCGCGGATGGCATCCTTTTGTTCGGACGCTTCTTCAGTATCTGGACGAACCATCGCTCACTTACGAAAGATCGATTCTCTGCAAATATTATTCGCGGTATCAGCCTAAGGTGATTCTCGATCTTTTTCTTGAAGGGGATGATCGGAGAAAATTTGCCGATAGCCGACTCGCCCGGGAACCGATCAAAGATCATTATCCGTGCCTTCCGTGGGATCCGAAATTTGTTCCGATGCGTGGAGAAGGAGGACTGGCTGTTGCCGATGGGCTGCAAGGTTTCGGACCGGTTTCCGAAGAGAAAGGCGAGTTTGAGTTTTCGCGTTTGCTCACGACCTGGGAATCGATTTTGAGAAAAGGATACCGGCCGACCCGCGATTCCGACGGAGAGATTCGCGGATATTTTTTAAAGCGAGGAAATGATTACCGATTTATGATCCGCGCCGGATTTCACCGCGCGGCCGTTCTTTCGGCAATGGGATACGATCATTTGCGGGTAAAGTTCAAGTCCGATTTTCCGAGAGTGATCGACAGATCCGATTTAAAAAACTGGCCGCTCGTTCGTCAGGGAGTTGTCGAGCCGGAGGTCGCCGAGCAGATTTTCGAGACTTTTTTTAACGAAGACGGATCGGGGAAAGCTAAAAATTGGGGGCTGCTTTAGCCGCTGGAAAGGGAAAATGACGAACTTTCGAACGATGAAGCGGTGGGCGAGGAAAATGAAGGGTTGGTTCGTCGCGCCAAAATTTGGAAACAAACCGCGCAACCTGAATATCAGTTGGCCGCGGACGATCAGGAATCCGCAAAGGATTTTTTTCGGTGAAAACGTTCATCTCGGGCCGAATTCGGTTTTAAAGGCGATCACTTCGACCGGTGCATTGATGAAGCACCCGGAAAATCTTCACGTCGAGCAGACCTTTCAGCCGAAAATTGTTTTTGGAGACCGTGTTTCTGCAACCGGTGGTTTGCACGTCGCAGCGCATAGCAAGATCACGATCGAAGATGATGTCATGCTCGCTTCGAACGTTTTTTTGGCCGACGCGCTTCACGGTTACGACCGAATCGATATTCCTTTCAAATACCAGGGAATGATCCGCATCGCTCCGATCACGATCAAACAAGGTTGCTGGATCGGACAAAATGTCGTCGTGATGCCGGGAATCACGATCGGCAAGATGTCGGTTGTCGGCGCAAACAGCGTTGTTACGAAGGATATTCCGAGCCGTTCGATCGCCGTCGGCTCGCCGGCGCGGGTGATCAAACGCTGGTGCGAAAGGGGTGAAAAATGGGTTTCGGTCGGAACGGAACCGGTTTTGGAAGAACAAAAGAATGGCGATTCGTCATTGTCAGAAAGAGCGGCCGGTTAATCAAATGATCGCATTTCGAGAAAAATTTATGATGGAGGAGAAGATGGAGGGAAATTTCATGCCGCGTGTCACGATCGGGATTCCGACTTTTAATCGGGCCGCTACTTTTTTAAAGGAAAGTCTCGGGAGCGCGAT
>DATGSL010000134.1:0-9513 GCA_035302665.1 Opitutales bacterium
TCCGCCTTGATTCCGATTGAGCTTCCATCTATCGCATGAGCAGCAACCCAATCGGTCTCATCGCCGATCTGCTGAGGACGAGAAATCCTCCTCATTTTTTGTCCGGCACTGTCGAACGCATAAGTCGATCCCCACCCCCAGATCGTACCGTCGTCACGAACGGCCAATAGATGATGCATTCCGCCCGCCAAATCCAACCAGCGACCGTCAATCAGCGGTTCAATTGCCAGAATCCCTTGATCCTCCGCCAAAATCCTCCACAAGCTTCCGTCCGCACGAATCCCGGCGACATCGGCACCCGAACGCGCAACTTTTTCCCAATCCGTTTCCGCAAAAAATTCTCCATGCTCCGGAAACAGAAGCCCCGCTTCCACCTTTCCCGAGGATTCACTGATCCAAAGTCGTCCATCCGGCAAATGCACAAGCCACCGCGACGAATTCGGCATCCGATAAATCTCCGCTCCCTCCGCCAGCAACGGTTCCACCGAACCGAGTTTCGTTTCCGACGGATGGTACGCCTGCAAAGGCCCTTCCCAAACGCGGTAATGCGCCAAACCGGTCAAGCCGACCGCAAAAATACCCACCAGCCCAATCGCTGCAATATTTCTGATCCACATCCGCGCATCCGGAACATCCTTTCGAAGATTCCGATTCGCCAATACAACGGAAACCAAAACCGCCACGCCCATCCCGATCATCGTCAAAAGCAAGCCACCGGTCCAAAATTTCTGAACCAGCACCGCCGCAAATCCGCCCAATCCCAGAAAAACCACCGCAAGAACCAGCGCTCCGAGCGTATTCCGCGAAAGCGAGGAAGCGAGGAGCGAAACCGTCGCAGCCACCAACGAATAAAGCGCGATAAGAACCATCCGATTCTCCAAAACATTGAGACGAAAACCGAGAAGCCAAGCGAGCCCGGCCGAATCGAGCGCCCCTTCGCTCGAAGGAAATTCTCCCAAAACCGATACCAAGACCAACGCAAAAAGTGACAGCAAAACCGCGAGCGAAGCCGCGCCGATCGTCACCACGAGTTTGACACCAAACTGCAGTCCGGCCGAAATCGGAAGCATCCGCTGCGAGTCGAACAAACCGGGTTTCCGCTCTTCCGCGATCGCCACCGATCCCGCAAGCACCGGAAGAAGCAGGATCATCAGACTGTATGCCGTTCGCAAACCGTCGCCTGTCTCGCTCCGTTCGGCACCGGCGAGAAACAGCTCAACCGCAGCGATTACCAGCAGCAAAACCAGTCCACCGATCAGATTTACCTGCTGCAAACGAATCTCTTTCAGCCACAAACTTCGGACGGGACGATTCAAGACGCGTGAACCGATTCCCGTTTTTTTTCCGGATCGTATCGCTGATTTTTCCGGAAATCGAATCACAAAACCGTCCAGCCACGGTCCGAGATCTTCCGCCCGAAGATAAAGCCGATGGTTAAGGTAAAAAACCATCGCAGCCCCGATTCCAATCAAACCGACCACAATTCCGAAAACCATTCCCGAAAATCCTGTCTTTGCCATCGGCCAAAGGATCGGCACCAACAATGCCGGAAGAAGCAACGAAAACGCAAAAGCTGGCAGAATCTGCCGAAACAGAAGCGTCGCCAGCAAACCCGTTCCCATTACCGCCGTCCCAATCACAAAACTACCGATCCCGATCCGCCAAAAATGGGCACCGCTAAATCCGCCAAAGAACCAAAACGCCAGCCAGATCGCGAGCGATCCCACGCCGGCGACCGCAAATTTCCGTTTCCAGATCGCTTTTCGCTCCACCGGCAGACTTAGCTCGGTTTGCCACAGCCCGCCTGCAATCTCTCGGCCAAAAACCGAAATCGCGACAAAAAGCAGTCCCAAAATGAAAACCACACCCTTCGCGACCAATGCAAAATCGATGCCGAGCGGTGCCCCCGGCGAACCGAGACGCGGAAACCAGCCAAACGGCAGTAACACCAGAACAAGCGCCGCCGACCAAGCCGGAAACAACAACCGAATCTCCTTTTTAACCTGTGGATTCATCGGACGGTTTCTCCCGAACTTTGCGAGGCGACGAAAATCTCCTCAAGCGACAACGCCTCCACGCGGATTTCTTCCGGTTTAAACGCCCGCAAATCGGCCTCGATTTTTTCGCTGTTTCCGTTGACCAACACATCGAGATGGCGTCCGTCGCGCCGAACCCGCAACGCGCCCGGCAAATCGATTTCCCCGACTGGCTCAGCAAAACGCGCGCGGTATTTCTTGAACCGGATCCGGGCTTCATCCGCCTCCATCGTAAGCAATTCCCGTCCCCGATCGATGATCGTGAATTCATCGATCAGCCCCTCGAATTCCGAAATCAGATGCGTCGAAACAAAAACCGTTCGGTTTTCCGGATCGCCCGCCTGATAAGCGCCAATAACCGTTTCGATAAATTCCCGGCGAACGATCGGATCGAGGCCGGAAGTCGGTTCATCGAGCACCAGCAAACGCGGCTCCGGACAGATCGCAGCGATCAGCGCCAATTGCGTTTTCTGTCCTTTCGAGAGCGCGGCCGCCTTCTGATTTTCCGGCAGCCGAAACCGACCGAGCAATTCGCTCTCGATTTCCGCATTCCAGCGTTTTCGAAAAGATGCGTAATAATTCAGGACGTTGCGCACACTCATCCACGGATAAAACGCGACCACATCCGGCACATAGCTGAGCTGCTCCTTTACCGCCACTTCCTCTTTTTGCGGATTTTTCCCGAAAACACGGATCGTGCCATGATCGGGACGCAGGAGGTTGAGAAGACATTTGATCGCGGTCGTTTTTCCCGCGCCATTTCGCCCAAAAAAGCCGTAGCAACGCCCGGCACAAACAGTCAGATTGAGATCACTGACCGCCTCAAATTTCCCGTAACGTCGGGAGAGATTTTGGATTTCGATCACTGGGTAGTTCATTTTGAATACAGATTTCTGTTAACTTCATCGCTTGTTTTTCTTTTTGCTTGAACCGACGCTCGCAAAAAAATCGAGCCGCTCCTCGGCCAGCCGAAGAAAAGTTTCTGAATCGATTTGCAGGTGGTGCGCCATGACGACTGCTTCGTCGATTTCCCGCAGCAGCAGCTCCTCTTTTGCCTTGGCGGAAAATGGCGATTCCGTTTCGCGAACAAAACTCCCTTTACCGGGAAACGTCTCGATCACTCTTTGATTTTCGAGTTCGGCATAAGCCTTTGCGACCGTGTTGCGATTGACCCGCAATTCCTCCGCGAGCGGACGGATCGACGGAAGCGCATCGCCCGGCCGCAGCTGGCCAGAAGCGACCGCATAGCGAACTTGGTCGACCACCTGGAGGTAAACCGGCTTCCCGGATTTATAGTCTATCCGAACAAACACAACTACTGTCATAACTAACTATGACAGTAGGTCAACACAGTTTTTCTTTGTACGGAAAAGTAGGAGTGAGGGCTTCAGCCCTTTTTCCTCAAAGGCTCAAGCCGTCACTCTTATTTTTTCCGGGCCGCTGCCGATTCGAGATCGGCCGGCGGACCGAGCCGATGCGGCATAAGATAGCGATAATGCATCAACAGCTGCGGATAACCGTAGGCGAAATTGTGAATGTTTTCGATCAGAACTATTTCCCGATCTTCGGCCGCCCGATAGGCTTTTTTCATTACCAGATCCATGTCGTCCGCTCCGCTCCGGATTTCGTTCATAACCTCGATCATGTCGAGCTGTGGTTCGATCAGCTCAAAACCCGTTCGCAAAAACGCCACCCGCTTCCGGTAGATTTCCGGCCCTTCCGCGACCGCCGCTTCCGCCCGCCGCAAATATTCCCCGGCCAGCTCTTCTGCAGTGAAGGTCGCTTCCGGTTTTTCCCAAAGATAATCGTCCCATGCGTGATTCGCCATCGAGCGCCCCAAGGTCGGCGCAAGCTTCAGCTCGCGATAAGCTCGCGGAACTCCCGAGTAAAAATGCCAGCGAGGATTCCGCCACTCTTCATGGGTTTCATCGACCTTGTAATAAAGTTGCTCGAAAACAGCAAAATACGCATCGACATATTTCGCCGCTTCTTCCCCAAACGCACGCCGATAATAATCGTCGAGAATCTCCAAAACCTTCAGCGTCGGATCCCACACAAGCTGCGCCATTACATAAAATTGCGGCCCCTGCGTCGACCAATGATGATGAATACTATCGACGTCGAACCCAACGATATTGTTTTTCGCCAGTTCGTTCCAAACATCTCCATGCCGGTGCATGTAAACGTAAGGCAAACCGGCGTTCCGCTTCAACGTATTCGGACGCCAAACCATTCCCGAAGCTCCCTGCTCCACCCAGCCGCGCCAAGCAGCGACATTGTTTTCAATCCGTTCCCGGGAATTTTTCCCAACTTCGAGATTCCGAATCCCGACATAGCCAGGAATGATATTGTCCTCCAAAACCTCCCGAACCGGCGCCGGCTCATACGCACAATAGGCCCAAACGCCGATTTTCAAATCCCGATCCGGAAAACGCTCCTTCAAACCACGCGCCAAAATATTCCAAAACTTCACATAGCGGTCAGTGATCGCCCGATGCTCCTCCCGGTGGCCCCGCCATTGCAGTTCACGCGGCAAAATCGGCGCATCCGGCGCATCCCAACTTTTGCAAACCTCGCAAACGCAATATCCCTGCCAGCCGCCATCGTTCGGCGAGGCGCTGATTACCGTCGCGTTCGGATTCGCCCGAAAAAAGGCCTCCGCATCCTTCAGCCACTGCTCAGCGACCTCCGGATTCGAAATGCAAAGTTTCACACGATCGGGTCGCGGATACGGCTCATCCTGCTCGCTGACGCGCAACCCGTCCGGCTGCAACGCAAACCACTCCGGATGACTCTCGGCAAACCGGTCATACCACTCCCCAAACGAATGCGGCGCCTCGAAAGGAAAACTTCCTCTCGCTGCCTGATTAAACGAATCGCCAAGAATCCGGGGAGTGTGAGCTCCAGCTCGCTGACGGTTGAACCACGCCTGCGCCTCCCGATCTTTTTCATCCATCAACTCCAACATCGCATCGTAACCGCCGACGTGCTTCTCAATCAGCGCCTCCTTATTCGGCGCTTTCCGACGATCCTCTCGACTCAAAAACGTGCGCCAGCGGTTCGCGAAATTCACCGCACGGAGATTCCGATGCGTCAACGGCGGATGGTAGCGATATTCGAACGGCGCAAATGCGATATTCTTGGATGCCAGAAAATCGGTCCCATCCTCCCCCGGCCAAAGCCAGCGCACGCCGAGCCGATCTTGAAGAAAGGTCAAAACCGAAAGCAGCGTTCCCGCATGAACGGGCGCGCCATCGACCGTTTCATCCCGACCTGCCAGCACCAATTCGCCCTCCTTCGCGACCATGATCAGCTCTTCCGGCTTCGTGAAATCAAAATCGGTCTCCGCAAAATGCTGCGCCACCTCCGGCCGCATTCCGATCCAGATCCGATTTTCCGTTTTCACCAAACGCGGATTGGAAACCACGGGAAGTCTCGCGCCGCTCATTTGCTCAACGGAATCGACCAGCAACTCCGCCGCCCGCTCATGCCCTTCCGTCGGGTTTTCCGACAAAACAACCGTCGCGGCTGGCTGGCCGTCCGCCACGAAAACGACCAAATTTTCCGCATCCGCACCGCCGGTCCATTCCCTGACAAAAGTTCCGGCACTGCTGACGGAACCTGTCAGCAGAAACACGGCGAAAATCGAAAACAACCGTCCGGCTCGATAAAAATTTTTGTACATAATCTTAAAGTTTTCCCAACGTCCGACCGATCGACGATCTGACGACGACAGCCATCCTAGGCCAAATTTACTTTTCCGTTATCACCGGCACAGCGTAACTCCAAAGTCGGCTGCCGCTGGCGTAGTAGATACGATCGCCCAAAAGCGTTCCACCAGTTGTGATTCCTGCCGGCGGCTGACCGACCTTTTCATGACCGATCTCTCCGTTCGAATCGACGAGTCCAATCCGCACAATCGCCTGGGCAAAAAGTGCATAAATCTGACCATCCGACGCCAAATGCAGGACCCGCGATCCTTGTCCACCGGTCGTTCGGCCATATTCCTTCGCCGAGGATTGGGCTACGATTTCCCTCGTTTCCGGATCAAATGCAAAAATCGTTCCGCCAGAAGTCAGGCCATAAACGAGTTCGTCCGAGCCGACGATGAGATCGAGCACAGTCGGATCCCCGGCTACTGGCACCTCTTGATAAACGACTTCCCGGCTCTCCCAATCCATTAGATAAATCACCGCTTCCGAAGCTTTTCGAACACCTCCGGTTCCCGGTGCAACCGTCGTTCCGCCGACAAGAAGTTTATCCGACGGAAACACGAAGGCTCTCGTCGCGTGATACTGAACAATCGCATCGTGCTCGATCCGTTCCCGTTTTCCCACATCGAGATCATAAATCATCATCCCGCCGCCGGTCACTCCATAAGCTCCACCTCCGGTCATGGCGATTTCCCGACCATTTGGATGAAACCCGATCGCAAATGGCCGCAAAACGGTGTCGTCGGCCATCGTCAAAATCCGCGGATTCTTGCCATGGCTCGTCGCCTCAATCGATTGACGCAGATCGTAATGAATCAAATGCCCGCGCGTATAGATCGCCCCGTAAACATCGAGACCATCGGAAACAAGCGCGTTGATGTGCCCGTTCCAGCCATTCAATCCGCGACTTTGCGCGACGCCCGTCTCCGGATCGAATTGAAAAAATCGCAGCGGGTGACCGGTCGATCCGTAAATTTTTCCATTACCAGCGGCAGTCACCGCATACACGCGCGCGCCCTCCGACTCATAATCGAACGCGATCCGGCGGGTTTTTCCGTTTTCATCCGGTAATTCCAGCCAACCGTCGGCGAAGCTCCAGTCGGTGATCTTTCCTCCAGCCGGAAATTCCGGAAAATAATTCTCCTGCGTTCCTCCGCGCAAAGCGACCGGATCGGCTGTCGGAGCCTCGATCTCTGTCGCGATTCCATTTTGGAACCGATGAGGTTTCCCCCGAGTCTGCAAGCGCCCGTAAACATTTCCATCCTCTGCCAAAAAAACAAAACCGGTTCCAGTCGTGCTCGAATCACCTGATGCGAGCCTCCGAATTTCGCCCGATTCCGTGTGAAATGCCACCACCTGACTCGCCACATTTCCGATGCCGACGTAAATCCAGCCGTCGCTGTCAGCGGCCAACGAGCGCGGATATTGAGGCCAACTTTCCTCATTGATCTGGCCAAATTCCCGAACCTCGTTGGTCTCCGGATCGACCGCCATCAAATGGCCTTTCGGATAGGTCGCCGCATAAATCAAACCATCGTCACCCGGCGCAACAACCATCGCCTCCCGATCGCCGACTTTCTCCTGCAAAATCCATTCGCGCTCGATGGCATCAAATCCCCAGAAATAACCGCCGGTCACCGCGTAGATCACGCGTTCGTTGTGAAGAAAAGTCGCATACGGAGAATCGGGCAAACGCACCGGCAACGGAATCTGCTCGGCAACTTCCGTCTCCAAATCGACCACGAGCATCGAGCTATCGACGATATCGCGCAGCCACATCACCGCGAGCCGTTCGCCCTTTTCACCGTTGATCGCATAAAAAGCCCGCGCCCGCGAAACCGGTGCCGCAGGACCGTGGTTGGTGAAAGCGGCATCGGCCAAAAGCCCCTGAAAGCTGATGCATTTGAAAAGAAGGCAAACCGAAAGAAACCGTATCAAACTCATAACGCGGCACCCTACCGACGAACGCCCGATCGCTCCAGCGTATTTTCAATGGACCGACCGTGGTCGTTTCCGGTGCGACAATTTGCCACATTCCCGAAGCTCATCGGACCTGATAAACTTTATCCAATATGAGTCAACTGATGACAAAAATGATGATTCAACGTTCTCTCATTCCCGTTGTTGCGCTGATTACTTGGGCCGGAATTCACCAGGCCTCGGCACATATTTACTACACGGGACGCGATTTTGGCACGTTGGTTCCCGATTCTCCCGTCACCATCAGCTCAAACACCAACACCAATTTCGGTTGGGCCGAGGCAACGACGGAAACCTGGGGTGACAGCCATCACGGGCGCTTTTTTCGTTTCACCCTGACCGAGCCGATGTCCGTTAAAATTACCGTTCAGCAGACCGGCGGCGATTCCGGATTTTTCCCGGGCTTTTCGCTCTACGAAGGACTCGCCCACCTGTCCCCCCACAAACCGGCTCACGATGGTAGCGCCCTATCGGTAAACTCCCGACCCGAAGGCAAAAACGGTTCCCTTCGGGCCCTCCACGATTGGTCGATCGGAAACGATCCGACGTACGTGATCGATGGCGATCCAACGAGCGGAATTCTGCACGAAGCGAACTTGCGATATTTTACCTACGTCGGACACGCAGCCGATGGCACCGCCGATAATTTCGGAGATGCCGACGGAATCTTAGGAGACGGAATCGCCGACGGATGGGTTACCGGTACCTTTCAGAATCTGGCTCCGGCCGATTACTCCATCTTCGTTGGCGGAGCTGATCTATTTAATCAAACCACCGGCTCTTTTGCATTCGACGTTACGATAACGGCGATCCCCGAACCATCGACCTATGCATTCGTTATGGGAACAGCGATCGTTGGACTGATTTTCTTCCGCCGTCGGCGCCGCAAATAGAAAAAGTCCCGGCAAGATTCGGAGCTCCACTAAAAAGCACGAATCCAATCAGGTGCGAAAAAAAATCTTCCAATCAAATTCCCGCAAAACTCGCAAAGGTTTTACCCTGATCGAGTTGCTCACGGTGATCGCCATCCTCGGCATTCTCGCAACAATCCTCATGGCTGTTGCGGGAAATGTCATTGAAAAAGGACGCAGCGTCCAATGTCTGAGTAACCTCCGCCAATTCGGTGTAGCGATGCATATGTATGCCGACGAAAACGGTGGCTTTCTGCCATCGAGCAGTCACCATCGGGAGGCGGACGGAACTTCCCTCTCATGGACAGAAACCCTGAAAATTTATCTCGGGGATGATTTTATCGGCCGATGTCCTTCGGTTCCCGATCATCCAGCAAAAATCACGTACGCCATCAACGATTTGCTTACCAATCCCGAAAATGGAGCCGGTATTCCGATGACCGATTGCGCCGATCCGGCGTTGACCCTTCTCGTCGGAGAAACCGCGCGAAACCAGTCGGCCGAACATTTCCATTTTCGAGGAGCACCACGCGGCCGCGTCAGTCCGGCGATGTTCAGATCCTCGGTTCATGTCGAATGTCACGGTTCGGGTGCCAACTATCTTTTTGTCGATGCACATGTTGAACGTCTCGCTTGGACGGAGGTTCAGCAACGACTCCACGAATCCGACCAATACTTTCTCCATCCATGAAAAATATTTTCATTATCCTTCTGACATTCCTTGTCGCCCAAACCCTTTCCGCTCATGAACATATCGAAGTCGGAATCGATCCGGCCGATCCGAACCGTCTCGGCTTCAGCGGCCCCGGCTACCAATTGACGCTTTACGTCCCCGTCGGAGAGCCATTTAGCAGTTATCTACCTCAATTCCCC
>DATGSL010000135.1:0-7146 GCA_035302665.1 Opitutales bacterium
CCGTGATTCCGAGATCGCGAAAGTATTGGCGTTCCGCTTCGCGCAAGGTCGGCGGACGCTGTCCGAGCGTAACCTCAAATTCCACTTTGTCCGAACCGCGCAGAACCGTAAATGCCATTTCCTCACCGATTTCCCGACGAAGCACCTCCCGTTGCAGAAAATCCGTCACGGCCACATCCGGCCGGAAATAAGGAAGCGGCTTTCCGTCGACCGCAATGACGATATCCCCTTTTTCCATCCCGGCTTCCGCCATCGGAGACTTTTCAATAATTTCACTCAAAACGACCGCGCCCTGATCGTCGATCTCCATGAATTTTGCGACTTCGCGCTCGAGCGGCTGCAACTGAATCGCGCCGGCCCATGGAATCTCATAAACTTTCGGATCTTCCGGAACCTTATCGAGAAATGGCAAAACCTCCTTCGCGGGCAAAAAGGTTCCGGTCGTCCGGGTTGTTTGCATCGCCGTCGGAAGCCGCTCTTCGTGAATATACAAAACAATATCGGTCAAATAACTCGGCGCTCCCCACCCGACAAGCGCACCTTCTTGATTGAAAACCAACGATCCTGGACTGGTCACCGGCGTCATCGTAAAACCGATCGGCAACGGAAGCTCCCGCAGCAGCGAAAATCGACCCGAAAGATAATACGGCTCATAATCATAATCGTCGTCCATCACCCCAAATCCCCAAAGCTCCTCGCCGATCTGAACATCAGCGACGTCGTACGCCGTTACCGGAACCACCTTTTCATGAAAATCAGGATCCGAAACGCGGATAAAATGCCAGCCGTTCAGCGTTTCCTGGCCGAGATACGTCGCATCGAATTCCTCGCGTCCGAGCAGCAAACGGACCTTGAACTGCTTCAATTGCTCAAAAGGAACCCAGACCGGAATCGCATGATCCTGCAAAAGAATCAGTCCGGCATCATCGGCCACAATCCCCAGATCCGATGACGGCTGGCGATCGATCTCCGTTTCCACAAAAAACTCGACCGCAACGACCGAACGAATCCTTTCCGCAAGCAGATTCTCCAAATCGACAGAATCTTCAGCGCAAAATACCTTCGAAGTCAGAAACGCCAACAAAAAGGGTACGGTAAAAATCAGAATATTCTTTTTCATAAAGGGCATTGCCACAGACGACCCCGAGAATCAATTCGAGGAAATTTTCGACGAGTTAAAAAGCAGCGCACAAGAAACGCAATTCTTCTGTCGGCGGCCTCCTCCGGGAATTTGAGTTGTCACTGCGCTATCGACCTAGTTTTCTAAAAGTATCTATGCTCGATCCATTGCCGATCATTCCATTTACAAAACCGGCTTCTGCCACCGTGCGCCTGCCCGGCTCAAAAAGCATCACCAACCGTGCGCTTCTGCTCGCAGCGTTGGCCGATGGTGAAACACTTTTAACCGGTGCCCTTTTTAGCGAGGATACGGAAATCATGATCGAATCGCTCCACCGACTCGGTTTCGACGTCGAAGGAGACGAAAAAGCCGAAACGATCCGGATCCGCGGAGAAGGTGGACGCATTCCCAACAAAAAAGCGAGCCTCTCCATCGGCAATGCAGGAACGGCCGCCCGCTTCCTCACCGCGTTTTGCTGCTTGGCAGACGGCGGCACTTACGAAATGGATGGCGTTCCGGCGATGCGCAAGCGTCCGATGAAGGGCCTTCTCGATGCTCTCGCCGCTTGGGGCGCAAAGATCGAATCGAACGACGGATTTTTCCCAATCCGGATCCACGCAAATGGTCTTCGAGGCGGACTTCTCGAAATCGACGCCGCCGCGAGCAGCCAACTTTTATCGGCTCTGTTGATGGTCGCGCCATTGACCGAAAACGAAAGCCGTTTCTCTTTTCAAAACCTGCGCCTTCCTTTCGTCCACATGACGTTGAAAATGATGGCTCACTTCGGCCAAAACGAACCGGAAATCGTCCTCTCCGACAGCAATTCCGGCGAAATTACCGTCGCAAAAGGAGCCTACCAAACGGTCCCGAACGGCATCTACGATGTCGAAGCCGACGTCAGCGCCGCCAGTTATTTCGCGGCTCTACCGATTGCAACCAAAGGTTCGATCACGATCGAAAACCTTCCAAATCCCGAAGAAAGCCTCCAAGGCGACGCCGCCTTTTTCAATATTTTGAAAAAACTCGGCGGAAAAATCACTCCGGCCGAAACCGGCGGTATGCGATTCGAGTTTTTCGGAACGAAGGACGACGTTTCCATCGACGATAATTTCTCCCAATTCTCCGACACGTTCCTCACGCTTGCCGCCCTTTCTCCGCTCCTAAGCCAGCCGACTTCCATTCACGGTGTCGCTCACTCGCGAAGACAGGAAACCGACCGAATCGCCGGAATGACCCAAGAACTCCGGAAGCTCGGACAGGATGTCGAGGAACGGGAGGATGGTTTGACCGTTGTTCCAAAGATCGAAAACCTGAAAAAGTCCGAGATTCACGAAGTCGATACGTACGGAGATCACCGTTTTGCCATGAGCCTGGCACTTTTGGGTTCTTACGATCTTCACGGAGATGGCCGTTCCTGGCTCGCCATCCGCGATCCAGGTTGTTGCGTGAAAACATTTCCAAAGTTTTTCGAGGTCCTCGAAAGCGCTCATAAACAAAGTCATCAATCGGAAACCGCCTGATCCGGCTGCTTCCACGGCGAAAAATGGACGAAAGAGACTTTGTCATTGTCACGATCGACGGAGGAGCCGCGACCGGAAAATCATCGACAGCCCGCGAACTCAGCAAACGTTTCAATTTGCTCCACGTGGATACCGGTGCTTTTTATCGGACGGTGACCCTCGCGCTTCTTCGAGCCGATATCGATCCAAGCGATCCGGTTGCGATCGAAAAAGCACTTCCCAAACTCGGAATTTCCACCCGAATCGTCGGCCGACAAGCGCAAATGGAAATCGACGGTGCGATTCCCGGAGAAGAGATCCGCGATGCCAAAGTCAACGAATCGGTTTCTCTATTTGCCGCACATCCGGCGGTAAGAACCTACCTTCTCGACTACCAGCGAAATCAACAGGAAATCGCCCGCGCCAACGGTTATCCGGGTCTAGTGATGGAAGGAAGGGACATCGGATCGGTCATTTTTCCCGATGCTGAATTTCGTTTCTTCCTCGTCGCCGATGACGAAGAACGGATGCGACGCCGCGCCGGACAAGGCCAGACAGACTCGATCCGCAAGCGCGATAAACTCGATACGGAAAGAAAAACCGCCCCACTCCGCTGTCCGCCGAATGCGATCACCATCAACACAACTTCGTTTCCGCTTGATGAGGTCGTTGAAAAAATCAGCCAAAAGCTCGATTCGAAACTTCCCCGTATCTCCTGATGAATCTGATTTACGGCACAGGCCATTTTCTCTCAACGATCTTTTTTGACCTTTTTTTCTCCGGCGATGTGGCCGGAGTGGAGTCGATTCCGAAAACCGGTCCTTACATTATCGCTGCGAACCATGCGAGCTACCTCGATCCGCCGGCAATCGGATGCCGTGTTCCGCGCGAAATGTGTTATTTTGCCCGAAAAACATTGTTTAAACCGGGATTGCCGAGCTGGTTTTTGCATAAAGTGAACACGATCCCCGTCGATCTTGAAAGCGACACCGACATCAGTTCGCTTAAAACGGTTTTCCGCCGTCTGAAAGAAGGCGACGGTATTTTACTCTTTCCCGAAGGCACGCGAAGTCACGATGGCAAGCTGCAAGAAGGTCGGGCCGGAGTCGGAATGATCGCATGCCGAAGTCAGGTTCCGGTAGTGCCAGCTCGGATTTTCGGTTCCTTTGAAGCTTACGGACGGAACCAACGTTTTCCAAATTTCCACACTCCGATCGACGTCGCCTTCGCTCCGCCACTTTCTTTCGACGATTACAATGTCCCCGGCCGCGGCAAAGATCGCTATCAGGCGGTCTCTGAAAAAATCATGGACGCGATCGGAAGGATTCCGCCACCGCCGACGATCGAAATTTAAAAAACATTTTTTCCTTCACCCAATCGCGCCTGCGTCACCAGCTACAGGCGATCGAGCCCTCCTGGCAACGCCGACTCGGCAGTCCGAAAGATTCTTTTCTCCATCGATGCAGGCTTGAAAAACAAAATCAGGTTCCTCAGTCTAAACGATCACCCTATCAACTACATCTGAAAGAAAATGATGAAAATTCGTTCTGCTCTCGCGCTTGCTGCGCTCACCATTTCCGTTGCCGTTTTTCCGGCAATTTCTGCGTCTGCCGCGGACTCCTTTGTCCCCGATGTCACACACTCGAGCGTGATTTTTAAGGTCAAACATAGCAACATTTCCTATGTTTTTGGCCGCTTCAACGATTTCGACGCCAAGATCGAGTGGAGCGAAGAAAATCCGGAAATCAGCAGCGTCACTTTTAAAATCAAAACCGCAAGCGTCGATACAGGCAACGAGCAGCGCGATCAACATCTTCGGAGTCCTGATTTTTTCAACGCCCAGCAATACCCGGAGATTTCTTTTGAGAGCAACGAAGTCCGCAAGATCAACGGAAACGTTTATCAGGTCTCCGGCGAAGCGACGATGCTCGGTCAATCCCGTCCGGTCTCCTTTGAATGGACCCACATCGGATCGGGTGAAAATGCCCGCGGCGAATTCCGCAAAGGAGGAATCGCGACCTTCACGATCAAGAGAAGCGATTTCGGAATGGATTTCATGCTCGGCGCACTTTCCGACGAAATCGAGATGACGATCAGCCTCCAAAGCGTCCGTCAGTAACGAAATCTGAACGCAAAATTCACTTTTCGATGATCCGGGAAAGGAAGCGATGACTCTCCCGGATCTTTTTGCCCCGTTGATCGCCTCCTTTGCGATCACGATTTTCATCCTTTTTTTGGCCCGGACCGTTGCCCACCGGAGCCCGCAAGCTGCATCCTATCTTGCCGAATCGATCGCTCCAGGCGCCGGTTTTTTAGGTGGAAGCCTCCAGGTTCGCGGGTTCCCTAAATTTCCACCGATCGATTCCACCGGTTGGCTCTGGTGGATGATCGTTCTGATTCTTCTTCTTGCACCCTTCCGAAAACGACTGCCAGGTTTTGAAAAAATTTTCCCACCGACAGCCCTCGCGATTCTTTCGTTTCTCCTTTTGAAACCTTTCATCGGCCGTAGCTGGAATGGTTTTGAAACCGTTGCCTCGATCGTCGGAACTTTTCTAATCTGGTTTGTCGGCTATTTTCTAATCGGCAGAATCCGGCATGCGCCGCGACCATCGCAGCCGCTTTTCCTGCTCGCGATCGGGACGATGGCTCTCGCTATTCTCCTGACGCTATCGGGTACTCTGAGCTACGGACTTTATGCGCTTGCCCTCTCGGACGTTATCGCGGCGTCGGCGCTTTGGTCGATCCGCCCATTTCTCCGAACGCCGTTGCTCGATAGCGGGCCGGCGGCTATCGTGATTGCGATTCCTTGGATAGGGCTTCTCCTCGGCGGATATTTTTTCGCACAGCTCCCAGTTGTTGCCGCCATCTTGGCCGTGTTCGCGCTCACGACATTTGCCCTTCCTGAGATTCCCAAACTCAGACGACTTCCGGCCGTTCCCTTTTTTCTCCTGCAACTGACCTGGCTGCTCCTGCCCCTCCTTCTCGCGATCTTCTCGACCGGCAAAATCAATTCAAGATTTTAAGTTTGGATCTCACAAGGCGCTTCGATCCCTTCCTTCAACATTTGGAGCTTGTTTTCGGCCACGATCCATTCGGTAACAGGTTTTCCCTCAATCAGATGCTCTTGAAGGATGCGTTCAAGGCGATCGGGCGTGATCCGGCTATACCAAATGCCGTCCGGATAAACGACCATCCACGGACCTTCAGTGCAAATACGGAAACAGCCGGCTTTGGTCCGCATCACATTAAGACCGAGTTCGCGAACGCGTTTCTTCACGATCTTCCACAACTCCTCGCCCTCGGAGCTCCGACAGCACTTCGGCCCGATACAGAAGAAAAGATGTCGCGACGCTTCTCTCACTCCGGCTGTCGCCAAACCTTTTTCCAATTTGCTCATCTGAGAATCGTGTAACGTTTTCACGAAAATGCCATCCTCCTTTCGAACTTCCGGTCCTCTCGCCGGGAGCTTCGTTTTTGAAAAAATCACCCTAAATATCGTTTAAGGATTTCCTTTCGATAACTTTCCCCTTAAAATCAAGGGCTAACCGACTCCAATTTTCATTAACACAAAACGTGAAACGCTTTCTTTCCGCTCCCAAAACCCGCTCCTTTCCGCTCTTCGACTCCCTCGATCCGACCGAGCAACTTCTGCTTCTTGCAAGCCGAACGGCCCTTTCCGAATCCGAAGCCGAAAAGCTCCGCGTAGCTGCTGCCGACGACGAGGTCGATTGGGAGAACTTTTATGATCTCGCGAATTTTCACCGGGTCTTTGCACTGGTTTACCGGAATCTGATGCTTCACGCGCCGGAGGCCTTACCGCCCACGGTCGCCGACGATTTCTCTGAACGGGTTTCAGAAAACAACCTCTGGATTATTGAATTAACTGGCGAATTGGTCCGTCTGTCCGAGGCATTTGACAAAAAAAAGATCCCTTTTCTTCCGCTAAAAGGTCCGATGTTGGCGGCAAGTGTTTACGGCGATATCGCCCTGCGGCCTGCCGGTGATCTCGATCTGCTGGTTGATCTTCGCGATGTACCTGCCGCGCTCGATATTTTGCGTGCTGCCGGGTTTTCGGTCGTGTTGCGCGAACCGGGTGCGTTTGCGACTCCGCGCCAGGAGGCGGCTGTTTGCCGTTATCTCTATCATTTTATCCTCTTTGATGAAGAGCGGGAACTCGTGGTGGAACTTCATTTCAATCTCTCGCCCCGGAAACTTCCTTTTCAAGTGACACCGGACGAACTTTTTAGCCGCGCTTCCACTTTTCCGGTCGCCGGACGCGAAATCCCGATTCCGCATCCGGTAGATAATCTGATCTATCTCTGTCTTCACGGCGGCAAACATGCCTGGTCGCGGGTCGAATGGCTCGTCGGAATTGCCGAGCTGTTAAAACAAATGGGGTCGATCGACGAGACCGAGGTCTCACAACTAGCCCGCCAGCGAAATGCCCTTCGGCCGCTTTTGCTCGGACTTCTTTTGGCTGCCGAATTGCTTGATACTAATGTGACCCCGCAGCTAGTGCGGGAAGCG
>DATGSL010000136.1:0-3969 GCA_035302665.1 Opitutales bacterium
CAGGATCACGATAATCGCGTCGAGATGAGGTTGTTTCCGAAGCCAGGTCAGCACTTCGAGGCCTAGGCGTCCGGCCAAGTGGAGATCGAGAAAAACGAGCGAAGGGAGCGGGAATTTTTCGCGATCCTGATATTTGCCGCGGCCGGCGAGATATTCGATCGCTTCATCTCCGGTGTTTACAACCTGGATCGGATTTTCGACATTCGCTTTGCGAATCGTGCGCTGGAGGAAAAAAACATCGTTTTCCTCGTCTTCAACTACGAGAAACGGTTTGGATGGATTGCGTGGCATTTCGAGGGTCCCGCACAAAGGTTTCCTTTCTGTCGTGTTGGAAGAATACGTGACAGATTTATCGGCGTGCGATACTGGATAACTAGGGTATAAAACGCGCGTGTGCAAATGGCTTCTCGTCTTTTTTGACGAGCGGAATTCGGTCCGGGTAACCGGGGTCGGCGATGTTGGTTTTCGCCAAAAGAAAAGGCGGGTCGCCTACCCCTAAACGACCCGCCAGCTGCTTTCTTAGTTACCCCAAAAACCCCCGCTAAGCGGGGGAATTCAATAAAACTGAAAAGAATCTATGTCCCGGGTGGGAGGTGATGCAAGTACTTTTTTTCAAAAAAATGCATTTTCTTTTAATTTTTTCCATAGAGTTTACCCGGAACGGCCGTTGAGGGCTTGCTTGAATTGATAAAAAGCCGTTGAATTTGCTTCGATGATTTCGATGCCCCCGGAGTTTTCCCGCCGTTGCCTGAATGCTGCTGCGCTCGTCCGCGACCGGGCGCTCGATCTTCTTTTTCCGCGATCGTGTCTGGCTTGTCAGGAACCGGTGGAGTCGAACGGCCCCTTTCGGTTTATCTGCCTTCCGTGTTCGCGCCTGGTGACGATCGTTCAGGCGCCGGCGTGCAATACCTGCGGATTTCCTTTTTTCGGGCATGTGGAGGCGGAGCGTTCGTGTCCTCACTGTTCGGAATTAGCTCCGCTATTTAGCGAAGGAAAGACGGCGACCTTGATGAAAGGTCCCGTTCGAAAGCTTGTTCACGGGTTGAAATACCACAGGCAGTTTCATTTGATCGACGATATCGGGCGGGTTTTCCGCGCGTGCGGGGATTTGGTGGATTTTGTCCGGGGAGCGGTTCTGGTGCCGGTGCCTCTTCATCGAAGGAAGTTGCGGGAGCGCGGTTTCAATCAGAGCTTGTTGATTGCGAAAGAACTGGCGCGACTTTCGGGTTTCTGCGAGGTTGCCGACATACTGGAGCGGGTGAAGGATACGGCTTCTCAAACCGAATTCGATCGGGCGCGCCGTCAGCGGAACCTCAAAAATGCTTTTGCAATCAAGAATGGGAGTCGGTTAAATACGCGTCTCAGATATATTTTGGTGGACGACGTCTTCACGACCGGTTCCACTTGCAACGCCTGTGCAGCGGCTTTGCGTCGCGCACGAATTCGTCAAATCGATGTCGTCACGTTTGGCCACGGATAATTCAAAGCGTATGTCCCTTTTCAGCAAACCGAAATACTCGACCGTCACGGTCAAAAAGAAAAACATTCCTGAAGGACTTTGGAGAAAGTGTCCCGTTTCCGGGGAGTTCATTTTCACAAAGGAGCTTGAGCAGAATCAGATGGTGGTGGCCGCAAGCGGTTATCATTTCGCGATTGAACCGGAGAAGCGGCTCGGTTTCCTGCTCGACGAAGGGTCATTTGAAGAAAAGGATGCGGGGCTTTCCTCGGTCGATATTCTCAAGTTTCAGAGCGCCGAATCGTACGATGACAAGTTGGTTGAGAATCAGAAGAAAACCGGCACGGCCGATGCGGTCCTTTGTGGTCTCGGAAAGATTCACGGCATTCCCGTTTCGATTGCGGTGATGGATTTCCGTTTCATGGGAGCGAGCATGGGGGCGGTCGTCGGCGAGAAGATCACGCGGGCGGTCGAGCGTGCGATAGAGGAGAAAATTCCGTGCATCATTATTTCGGCTTCGGGAGGAGCGCGCATGCAGGAGGGAGTTCTCAGTCTGATGCAGATGGCGAAAACTTGTGCGGCGTTGGGAAAATTGAGCGATGCCGGGCTGCCGTATATTTCGATTGTTACCAATCCGACCTATGGCGGCGTGATGGCGAGTTTCGCATCGATCGGCGATGTGATTCTGGCGGAGCCGGGCGCGTTGATCGGTTTTGCCGGACCGAGAGTTGTGAAGGAGACGACTCAGCAGGCGCTTCCGGAGGGATTTCAGACGGCGGAGTTCCTTCTTCAACACGGTTTGCTCGATCAGATTGTCAGTCGTCTCGAGATGCGCGATCGCCTTCGTTCGATTTTGAGCGCCCTTTATCTGAGGAAATTGCCCGAAGAAAGCGCGGCTGCCGGTTGATTCAACGGTAAAGTCGGAAACTAAATTTTAGGGAAACGCCGGTCAATCGAAGGCGATGGATTATTCCAGTGCAACGGATTACCTCTTCAATTTGAAGGGGAAAGGAGGAAAATACGGAATCGACCGGATGAGACTTTTTGTCGAAGCGCTCGGGAATCCGCAAAAGGAGCTTCGTGTGATTCACGTGGCTGGGACCAATGGGAAGGGGTCGGTTTCCGCCATGTGCGAATCGATCTGCCGGGCAGCCGGATTGCGCACCGGTCTTTACAGTTCGCCGCATCTCGTTCGGCTCGGAGAGCGGGTGCAGGTCAATCGCGAGATTTTAACGGAAGCTCAGATTGTCGCTTACACGCTCGAATTAAAAGAGGTCGCCGAGAAAATCACAGCCGAGTCTCCGGACGATCATCCAACCTTTTTCGAGTTTATGACCGCGATGGCGATTCTGCATTTTGTGCGGGAAAAGGTCGATATTGCGATTTTTGAAGTCGGGCTCGGAGGGCGTCTCGATGCGACGAATGTCGTCGATTCGGAGGTTTCGGTGATTACCTCGATCGGTCTTGATCATTGCGAACAGCTCGGAACGACGCTCGAAGCGGTGGCTCGGGAGAAAGCTGGAATTCTCAAGCCGGAAGTTCCGGTGGTGATTGGGTTGATGGAAACGGAAGCCCGGCAAGCGATCGAGGCGGTGGCTCATGAGAGGAATTGCCCGGTTTTTGCGGTTGCCGATCTTTTTGGAAACGACCGATCCAGATTTCCAACGACGGCTCTTCCCGGCGAACATCAGCGGATCAATGCGGCGATTGCTTCTGCGGTATTTCAAGTGATTCGCAATAAGCTTCCGGTTTCGCCTGAAGTTGTGCGTCAGGGATTGGAGCAGGTGAAATGGCCTGGCCGGTGGGATGTGCGCGAAATTGCCGGGAAAAAATTGATCTTTGAAGCGGCGCACAATCCGCAGGGGGCTGAAGTTCTCGGTCGGGAGCTCGAAAAGCTCGTCGCTGCGGAAGGGCGTCCAATCGTCGCTGTCGGTGCACTCGGAGACGACCGTGCCCGGGCATTGTTGGAAACGGTTGCGCGCTTCGCTCGGGAGATTTATCTCTTTGCGCCCGATCAACCTAGGGCAACGCCGGTAGAGCGTTTGCGCAGCTTTATTCCGTCGGATTTTGAAGGAAAGGTGGAGGTCCGTCAGGTTGCTGATGTTTTTTCGGTGGAGGCGGGCTGTTCTCTCGGCGAGCCGGGAGACACGATTGTCGTCACCGGGTCGATTTATCTGATCGGGGAAATTTTGGCCTCACTGGAGTCCGATCGGGTAAAAGAGGCTCGTCTGCAAGATTGAGCTTGGTTTCGTCGGAACCGACCGTGGCTTCTTATTTTTAATCATTTGCAATTGCAGCGAAGCTGGTCGATTGGTTAAGGTCTTTGGCAACACCTATGGAAGAAGTTGTTTTAAGGAGTGAAACATCAAAGACCGCCACCTGGGTCGATCGGCTCGGGATTTGCGTCTCTGTCGCGTGTTTGATTCATTGTCTGGCTCTTCCGTTGATGCTTGCTTTTGTGCCGACAGTTGGGGCGATCTACTGGATCGGCGAAGGTTTTGATCTGATTTTTG
>DATGSL010000137.1:0-8687 GCA_035302665.1 Opitutales bacterium
ATCGCGCGAGTCTATTCTCTTTATCCGCGTAAATCCGCGTTATCTGCGGTTCAAACAGTTCTTGGGCGGAGGTTTTTAACCGCGGATTTCGCTGATCAAGCGGATAACTGATTCTGAGCTAAAATTGAGAAAAGCTCTTACGAAGAACCATCAGAGATCCTGATCTTTTAAAAAATCGCGCGAGTCTTTTTCTCTTTATCCGCATCGATCCGCGTTTCCGCGGTTCAAACAGTTCTTGAGCGGAGTTTTTAAACCGCGGATTTCGCTGATCAAGCGGATGGATGATTCTGAGCTCAAATTGAGAAAAGCTCTTACGAAAACCAGCAGAGATCCTGAGCTTTTTGAAACCACGCTGGTCTCTTTCTTTTTATCCGCGCAAATCCGCGTCATCCGCGGTTCAAACAGTTCTTGCCGGAGTTTTAAACCGCGGATTTCGCGGATCAAGCAGATGGCTGATTCTGAGCTGAATTGAGAAAAGCTTTTGCGAAAAACCATCAGAGATCCTGATCTTTTTTAAAATCACGCTGGTCTCTTTCTCTTTATCCGCGTCAATCCGCGTCATCCGCGGTTCAAACAGTTCTTGGGTGGAGGTTTTTAACCGCGGATTTCGCGGATCAAGCGGATAGCTGATTCTGAGCTGGAATTGGGGAAAAAATTTACGAAGAACCAGCAGAGATCCTGATCTTTTAAAAAATCACGCGAGCCTCTTTCTCTTTATCCGCGTCAATCGGCGTCATCCGCGGTTCAATAAAATTTCTGTTTTGTAATCAGCAGTTCTTGTCGGAGTTTGCCGGCGCTCATTTCCAGAAGCGAATTGCCTCCTGTCCTTTGGAGGTTAAGATAGTGGATAGCTATTTCCTTTTTCAGATATCACCGCTGGTCCTATGATTAAAACGAAATCCTGGCCGGGCAATCCTCATCCACTCGGCGCAACCCTCACTTCGGAAGGAGTCAATTTTGCGCTGTTTTCCGCCCACGCGACCGGCGTCGACCTCTGTCTTTTTGATGAAAATGATCCGACGCGAGAGGAACGGGTTCGAATGGTCGAACATACCGAACAGGTTTGGCATACTTTTATTCCGGGCCTAAAAGCTGGACAGCTCTACGGCTTCCGCGTCTACGGTCCTTACGATCCACCCAACGGATATCGGTTCAATCCATCCAAACTGCTCGTCGATCCGTATGCGCGCGCCATCGCCGGGAACATCAAATGGAGCGACGAGATGTTTGGCTACGTGATCGGAAATCCCGATGAGGATCTTGCCCGCGATTACCGCAACAATGCCGCGGGGATGCCGAAATCAGTTGTGATCGATACCGCCTTCGATTGGGGAGAGGACCGGCGTCCTTCAATTCCGATGCAGGAATCGATCATTTACGAAGCCCATGTCAAAGGTTTTACAAATTTACTTGAGAAAATTCCGGAAGAAATCCGAGGCACTTACGCCGGACTCGCCCGACCCGAAGCGATCGATTATCTGACTTCACTCGGAATCACCGCGATCGAGCTTTTGCCGATTCATCATTATCTCAACGACAAGGTTCTCGTTGACCGCGGTCTTGTTAATTACTGGGGCTACAATTCGCTCGGTTATTTTGCTCCGGAAAGCGGCTACTCATCGGCGGGCGTCCTCGGAGAGCAGATCGTCGAATTCAAGAAAATGGTCAAAGCCCTCCATTCGGCCGGCATCGAAGTGATTCTCGACGTCGTTTACAATCACACGGCCGAAGGAAACCATCTCGGTCCGACCCTCAGTTTCCGCGGGATCGACAATATTTCCTATTACCGCCTGATGAAAGACGATCGTCGGTTCTACATGGACTACACGGGCTGCGGAAATACGCTCGATCCGAAGCATCCGCGTATCCTCCAACTGGTGATGGATAGTCTCCGCTACTGGGTGGAAGAGATGCGAATCGATGGTTTTCGTTTCGATCTCGCACCCGCCCTAGCGCGCGAGGAACACGAAGTCGATCCGCGCGGGGCGTTTTTTGACATCATTCAACAAGATCCAGTTCTTTCCCGCGTAAAACTGATCGCCGAACCGTGGGATCTCGGCGAAAATGGCTATCAGCTCGGAAATTTTCCGCATATCTGGTCGGAGTGGAACGGCAAATACCGCGATACGGTCCGCAGTTACTGGAAGGGCGATGAGGGAAAAATCGGCGAACTTGCCTCCTGTCTGACCGGCAGTCCGCAGCTTTTTGAGCGAAATGACCGAAGGCCGGATGCCAGTATCAATTTTATCACCGCTCACGATGGGTTTACTCTGAACGACCTCGTCAGCTACAACGAAAAACACAACGAGGCGAACGGAGAGGACAACAAAGACGGCACCGATCACAATATTTCATGGAATTGCGGTGCAGAAGGCCCGACCGACGATCCGGAAATCAACAAATTGCGCAGACGCCAGCGGCGGAATTTTCTCGCAACTCTTCTTCTTTCGCAGGGAGTGCCGATGATCTGCTCCGGCGACGAATATGGTCGGTCGCAAAATGGAAACAACAATGCCTATTGTCAGGACAACGAATTGACCTGGTTTCGCTGGAACTGGACCGACGAAGAAAAAGAGCTTGTTGAATACACGCGAAAATTGATCGATCTCCGGCGAAAACATCCCGTATTCCGTCGGCCGAAATTCTTGCGCGGAAAGCGGGTGCGGGGCAGCGAATTCAAGGAAGTTACATGGTTCAATCAGGCCGGAACGGAAATGAAAGGCGACGAATGGCACGGCCCGTTGGCCAATGTTCTCGGCGCGCTTTTTCTCGGAAAAACTACGACGATCCGCGACGAACACGGAATGCCGGTTATCGATCATACGTTTCTGCTTCTTTTCAACGCCGATCACAGAAACGCTTCCTTCGTTCTTCCCGGACGGGACAATCTGCTATGGGAACTGATCATCAACACGGAACACGAGGAGGGGTTTCTCTCCGAACCGAAGCAACTTCAGGCACAAAAACCGCTGGAAGTCCTTCAAAGGTCGTTTTGCCTGCTTAAATTGCTAGAATCTGACGAGACGCTGCGAAAATGAAATCTCCACAATCAAGGCCGACAGAAAATTCTCCCCCGCTACTCCGACCGCAAGGAGCCGATCCTCTTCCCCAAGGCGGAGTTCGTTATCGGCTTTGGGCGCCGCAGACAAAGAAGATCGAGGTCGTGATCTACGACGACGCCGAAAAGGAGATTGAACGGACCTTTTCCCTCAATCGAGAAGAGGACCATTTTTTCAGTTTTATCGATCCCGACGGAAAACCGGGCGAGCTTTACAAGTATCGGCTCGATGGAGAAATTTTTCCCGATCCCTTTTCGCGCTGGCAGCCGCGCGACGTCTGGAATGCGTCGATGATCATCGATTCGGGCGCTTATGAATGGAAAGTTCCGAAATGGAAAAAAATTCCGTTGCGCCAGTCGATCATCTACGAGCTCCATGTCGGAACGTTTACTCCGAAAGGGACGTTCCTTAGCGCGATCGATCGCCTCGATTCGTTGGTTGAGCTCGGCGTCACAACCGTTGAACTGATGCCGGTCGCCGACTTTCCGGGGAAACGGAATTGGGGCTACGACGGGACGATGCTTTTTGCACCGGATAGCACTTACGGTCATCCGGACGATCTGCGCAAACTGGTCGATGCGATTCATCTGCGCGGTTTAAACATCATACTCGACGTTGTTTACAACCATTTCGGACCGGCCGGAAATCATCTCGCCCACTTTAGTCCCCATTATTTCGATTCTGAAACCGAAACTCCATGGGGCGACGCGATTCGTTTCTCCGGACAAGATTCGCGCTTTGTTCGCGAGATTTTTTTGGCCAACGTCGCTTACTGGTTCCAGGAATTCCGTATCGACGGATTGCGGCTCGATGCCACTCACGAAATTATCGACAACTCAACTCCGCACATTCTTCAGGAAATCGCACGGACCGCGCACGAACATGGCGGATTGGTTATAGCGGAAGATGATCGAAATCTCGCCTCACTTGCGGAACGAAACAAAGGAATCGGGATCGACGGCCTTTGGGCTGACGATTTTCATCACGCTCTTCGCGTTTCACTAACCGGTGAACGGGAAGGATATTTTCAAGCTTTTTCTGGGACGCTTCAGGAGATGGTCGAAACGTTGCAAGGCGGTTGGTATTATCGCGGCCAAATTGCCCCCTACAAAAAAACAAAACGGGGCACTCCACCGGAACGGCTCGAACTCGAACAATTTATTCACTGTATCAGCAATCACGATCAGATCGGAAATCGTGCTTTCGGCGAACGTCTCCATCATCTCGTTTCGCCCGAAGCTTACCGGGTTGCCTCCGCCCTTCTTTGCCTCACGCCCGGGACCCCGATGCTTTTTATGGGACAAGAATGGGGAGCTTCGTCGCCCTTTCTTTATTTCACCGATCATCAAGAAGAACTCGGAAAGGAGATTACCAAAGGAAGAGCGCGGGAATTTGCGGCCTTTTTAGAAAAAATTCATCGCGAAGGCAGAAGTGACGAACTTCCCGATCCGCAGGCAGAGTCGACTTTCCTCCGCTCCAAACTTCAGTGGGACGAAATCGCGGATCCGAAACACAGCAAAATTCTTCTTCTTTATAAAGAACTTCTGCAACTTCGCGCGACTTCAGCGCCTATTCTTAAACGGACCCGCGATACGGTCCGCGTCCATACACTCGGCAACGGACTGATCGGACTCGGTTTTCAGGATACCTTTCATTCGGGTCTCGTCGTTTTAATCAATCTCGACGGAGAGCACCGCTGGGAAATGGGCGACGATCCCTTTCTTCAACTCGCCTCCGGCTGGGTCTGGCGTCCTTTTTTATCGACAAATGAATCCCGTTTTGGCGGCGACGGCTTGCCAGCACTGGCGAATGACACGACCACCTTTCACTTTACGCAACCGGAAGTTCTTCTTCTAAAACCTCAGCGTCTCGTATGAATACCGATCCCCAATCGAAGCTGCCGCGGATTCCTTCCGCAACCTATCGGTTGCAGTTCAACCGGCACTTCACCTTCAATCAGGCTCGATCGATCCTCTCCTACCTCGACGATCTCGGCATCAGCGATTGCTACTCCTCGCCCTATTTCGAAGCCGCACCGGACAGCGCCCACGGTTACGATATTTCCAACCACAACAACCTCCACCAATCGATCGGCTCGCGGACCGATTACGATAAATTCGTAGCCGAACTCCACGAGCACAAGATGGGACAGATCCTCGATTTCGTTCCAAACCACATGGGGATCTCAAGTCCCAACAACATTTGGTGGATGGATGTTCTGGAAAACGGACCGGCCTCTCCCTTTGCGCGCTATTTCGATATCGATTGGAAACCGTTGAAAAGGGAGCTGGAAAACAAGGTTTTGCTTCCGATTCTCGGCGATCAATACGGACGGGTTCTCGAACGGGGCGAATTTCGGCTGACGTTCGAAGAGGGAGCTTTTTTCCTTCATTATTACGATTTTAAGCTCCCGATCGCGCCGTGTAGCTACGGTCATATTCTGCGACCGGCGCTCGAAACGCTTGCCACGTATTACAACGAAGAGCTCATGGACGAACTTCAGAGCATTCTCAATGCGATCGACCATCTGCCACCTGCGACAGAAACCGATCCGGAGAAACTCGACGAACGGGCGCTCGAAAAGGAAGTGATCAAACGCCGTCTCGAACGCCTTTGCCGCGAATGTCCTCAAATGCTCGAAGGCATCGAACAGGTCCTGAACCAATTCCACGGACAACCGGACGATCCGACTTCCTTCAATTCTCTCCATGAATTGCTCAACGCGCAGATCTACCGGCTCAGTTTTTGGCGGGTCGCCGCTGAGGAGATCAATTTCCGCCGCTTTTTTGATATCAATGACCTCGCCGCGATCCGCGTCGAACTTCCGGAGGTTTTCGACGACGTCCACCGCCTCTTTTTTGAACTCGTGGCGGAAGGAGCCGTCACAGGGATGAGGATCGACCATCCGGACGGTCTTTGGAATCCGCGCGCCTATATCGAAAAAGTTCAAAAACGGGCGGCCGAAGTTCTTGGAGTCGAATTTATCAACGACAAGCCGAGTCTTTACATGGTCGCCGAAAAAATCCTTTCAGGCGACGAACATCTGCCCGATGACTGGCTTTTGCACGGAACCACCGGATATGAATTCACCAACCAAGTCATTCAGGTCCTGATCGACAGCCATTCGGAAAACGCTTTCACCAAAATTTATTCCGATTTCATCGACCAGCGCATCCGTTTCCACGATTTGGTTTACGAAAAAAAGCGTCTGGTCATGGATCGTTCGCTTGCCTCCGATACAAGTGTTCTCGCAGAAATGCTCAACCGGCTGTCGGAAACGAATCGTTGGTATCGCGACTTCACCTTCAGCTCCTTGCTGACCGCTGTGCGCGAAGTCATCGCCTCTTTCCCCGTTTACCGCACTTACCTCGCGCCGGGCCAGCCCCTCACGATCGAAGATCAGCAGGCGATCATTCGCGCCGTTGCCCGGGCCAAACGGAGAAATCCAACCATCGAAACCTCCGTTTTCGATTTCCTCCGCGACAACCTCCTCTTTCAGTTTCCCGAAAACATCGACGAGACAACGGTCGAAGAACATTACCGTTTCGTCATGAAATTCCAGCAATGCACCGGACCGATCATGGCCAAAGGACTGGAAGACACAGCTTTTTATAATTACAATCGTCTCGTCGCCCTCAATGAAGTCGGCGGCCTTCCCGAGCGTTTCGGAATTCCCGTCAACGAATTTCACGAACAAAATCTGAGACGCCAACAACAGTGGCCCCACGCGATGGTTACGACATCGACCCACGATACGAAACGAAGCGAGGATACACGCGCCCGCATCGCCGCGCTTTCCGAACTTCCCGATCTCTGGAAAAAAAGCCTCGCCGATTGGAGCGAGACCAATGCGAAATACAAAACCGACCTCGACGGCGAACTCGCTCCCGATACAAACGAGGAATACCTTCTTTACCAAACACTTCTCGGCACCTGGCCGCTTACCTCCACCGACGAAAACGGATTCGCCAACTACCTCCAGCGCATTCAGGATTACATGCTGAAAGCGATCAAAGAGGCGAAAGAAAACACAAGCTGGATCCAGCCTTACGAGGAATGGGAGGAGGCTGTCCGGAATTTCGTCGCACAGATTCTCGACCGCGAAAACAACCGCCCTTTTCTCGATACCTTCGAGGTTCTCGCTGAAAAAACCGCGCAACTCGGAGCCATCAACTCCCTTTCACAAACATTGCTTAAATTGACCGTTCCGGGAGTTCCCGACATCTATCAGGGCAACGAAATCTGGGATTTCAGCCTCGTCGATCCCGACAACCGGCGACAGGTCGATTACGATCTGCGAAAAAACCTTTTAAAGAAAATCAGCGACCATCCCGATCCGACCGATCTCCTCACCGATTGGCGAGACGGGCGCATCAAACTCTTTGTTACGAAAACCATTCTGCATTTTCGCCGCAAGTTCCCCAAACTTTTCAATAAAGGAACCTACATTCCGATCGATCTCGAAGGAAAACATAAAGAACATGGGATCGCATTTGCCCGCCTCCATGAGGATCACATTCTCATCATTTTTGTTCCGCGGCTGACCGCTCCGCTCGCTTTCCCTCCTCTCGGCGATAACTGGGCCGATACGCAATTAACGGAACTCGATGCCACAGAATTTCTCCCGCTTACCGATCTTTTTACAGGGAAAGAACACAACGAAAACGGGGAAACGATCGAACTTGCGACGGCGCTCGAAAAACTTCCGTTTCTAGCTTACACGAACAAAAAATAATCGGCCCGAAAACTTTTTTCTGGAAAAATCGTTTTTTCTCAGGTTGACGAAGTTCAGCTCTCCCTTCTACATACTTCTCTTGAATGCCAGAAACTTCTGAAGATAAGTCGCCAATAAAATATAAACGAATCGTCTTAAAATTGAGCGGCGAGGTGCTGCGCAATCCAAACACCGGCGATGCGATCGATCCCGAAATCCTCGAAACGATCTGTTATCAGATTAAGGAAATCTACGATCTCGGCGTCGAAGTCGGTGTCGTGATCGGCGGTGGAAACATCTTTCGCGGCCTTTCCGGACAAGATCGGGGAATCGATCGGACCACCGGCGATTACATGGGAATGCTCGCAACCGTGATCAACGGACTCGCCTTGATGGACCGGCTCGAAAAAATGGATGTCGTCACCCGCATTCTCAGCTCGATTCCGATGAACCAGGTGGCCGAACCATACATCCTCCGCCGCGCTGTCCGTCATCTTGAGAAAAAACGGGTCGTGATTTTCGTTTCAGGAACCGGAAATCCCTATTTTTCAACCGATACCACCGCCGCCCTTCGAGCCAGCGAAATCAACGCCCAAATCATCCTGAAAGCGACAAAAGTCGATGGCGTTTACGACAAAGATCCACATCGCTACGACGACGCCGTGAAATACGAGGAAGTTTCCTTTGTCGACGCCCTCAAACAGCGCCTCAGCGTGATGGATTCCACCGCCTTTTCCCTTTGCATGGACAATCATGTCCCGATTCTCGTCTTCGATCTACAAGAACCGCACGGCATCCGGCGCGCGATCACAGGAGACAAAATCGGAACTCTCGTTCACAACCCGAAATCGTAAATCATATGAGTACGAACGCCGTAATTGAGGAAATGCGCCAGAAAATGACTCGCGCAACCG
>DATGSL010000138.1:0-9947 GCA_035302665.1 Opitutales bacterium
GGTCTCGGAGTTTACAATTACGGGGAAGCGGTAGGAGTTATCTCGGTAATTCCGGAACCATCGATGATGGCTCTTCTACTGGGCGGATTGAGCGCACTCCTGGTTCTGGAACGACGCCGGAACTGAGGATCAGGAGATCGCTGCTCCCGGGAACGCCAATCTCCCGATTGGCAAAAACTCACCTGGGAACGCCAATCTCCCGATCGGCTTAAATCAATAACGATCAAGGCATTTGCTCAAAGCCATCCCAACCAAACCGCGTTTCAGCAGATTATCCCGAACGATCATTCAAACGCTTCTCGATCTTTTCGTATTCCCCGAGATGAACGCGCATGAGGCTCTTCCAGAGTTTACCGTGATTGGGAACGGAAAAATGGAGAAGTTCATGAACGATAACATAGTCGCCGATTTCGCGGTCGAGCTGGAGCAATTCGACATTGAAATTGAGGTTGCCCGCCGTCGAGCAGGAGGCCCACTTGTGGCGCATCGGACGTATCGCGAGCGACCGGATATCGACGTCGAGTCTCGCCGCCCATTCGTGCACGCGAGCTTTAAACTCTTCTTTGTCGCGCCAACCACTCATCAGAATCCGTCGGAATTTCGCTCGAGCACGCTGAAAAGCGATTCGACCAACTCGGTGACTTTTTCAAAATCGTCTTCAAAAGCAAAGATGGCGAAGGTAACTTTTTTCCGCAATTCCCGCAGCTCCTTCTCGCTTCGTTTCCAATTTGGATAAGCGGAAAACGCCCCGCGGATCTCGTCGCTCACCACGTCGGGCCGCGACACTCCAGCTTCTTCCAGACGGGTTCTGACAAAATACGTAAGGTCGTCCAACCCCTCTTCAGCCTGACGTTTCTTTCGCCGTTCGTTTTCCTCGACGGCGGTTAATAATTCTCCCAGTGCAGCTGCCGTCGATGTTTGTCTTTGCTCGAAACTCTCCTGCACGGCCTTGGCCCGTTCGGCCATCGCGATCAGGAATGGATCGCCGCTTTCCTCCTCCGCTTTCTTTTCGATACTTTTGATGAGGTTGATCACCTTCGTGCCGTCGCCGCCACGCTTCTTTTTGATCAGATCGATCGTATTGGCATCGATCGGCACGAGGTCGAGCTGGCCGTCGAGACCGAAGGCACCGACCTTTTCCTGCACAAGCCGGTTCGTCTTTCGCTGAAACTCGCGATCCACCTGGATCCGCTGCGTGTAGGCTTTGCGAACGATTTCGTAGATCGCCGAGAGCGTCGCGTAATTTTCGATAAACGGCCGCAAAAATGCGTCGGGCGAGATGATTTCATATAGCATCTCGATCTCCTTGTATTCCTTGAAAAACGCCTTCCGCCGCTCCGGGTCGCGGAAGTGCTCGATCAGACCGTCCACAACGTTATCGTCAAAAACAAACGGAGCGGGGACATTCCTGTCCCCGCCATACGATCCCAAGGGGACAGGGATGTCCCCTCTCCCTTGGAAATTCTCCATTTTGTTTTTGAACAAAACCTTGAGCAGGTTCAGATCCTTAACGATCGCGTTGACCTCGTCGCTGTCGAAGGCGAGCGCCTTTTCCAACTTGTCGAAGATGCCGACAAAATCGAGGACGAAGCCGTGCGGCTTCACCATCTCCGCCGCCTCGTTCTCGTAAGGCCGGTTCACCCGGGCGATCGCCTGAAGGAGCGTGTGATCGCGCATCGGTTTGTCCAGATACATCGCGTAAAGGACCGGCGCATCGAATCCGGTTAGAAGCTTTTCAGTCACAATCAAAATCTTCGGCTGCTGGTCGAGCTTGCCGAACGACTTGCGGATTTGCCGCTCCTCTTTCGGATCGAGGTGAAACTCCTTGAGCAGGGCGGAGTCGTTGTTGTTCCCGGTGTAAACAATTTCCGAATATTCCGAAGGTAAAATCTCGTCGAGCGCGTGCTTGTATTGCGCACACGCTTCCCGGTCGACGCCAACGAGAAACGCCTTGTAGCCGAGCGGCTCGACATTCTCCACGTAATGATTCGCCACGAACCGGGCGACCTTGCGGACCCGCTCCTTCCCCTTGAGGAAATTTTTGAGGTTCACCGCGCGGTCGAGGATCTTATTCAGCTCCTGGATATCGGCGAGGCCTTCCGTCTCGGCGAGCGAAAGAAATTCCGCGTCCAGCGTCTCGTGCGGAACAAGCATTTCGCTGGGCGCGAGACTGTAGAAAAGCGGAAGCGTCGTTCCATCCTCGATACTTTCAGCGATGCTGTATTTGTGCAGGTACCCTTGATCATCCTCGCAGCCGAAGGTTTTGAAGGTTCCCTTGCCGTAGGCGGTCTTGTCGATCGGCGTGCCAGTGAAGCCGATGAAAGTCGCGTTCGGTAATCCGGCCATCAGGAAATTGCCGAGATCGCCGCCGGTCGTGCGATGGGCTTCGTCGATCAGGACAAAAATACTCTTCCGCGGGTTCAAGTTTGCCGGCATGTCGCGGAACTTGTGGATCATCGTCACCACGATGCCGCGGTAATCGTCGCGCAGCAGCTTGTTGAGCCGGGCGATGCTGTCGGCGTGATCCAAATTCCCCAACCCGAGCGCGGCGAGGTTTTTGAGCATCTGATCCTCCAGCTCGTTCCGGTCGATCATCAGGAGAACCGTCGGCTTGTCCGCTTCGGGAGCGCGGAACAGCATCTCGGCCGCCTTGATCATCGTAAACGTCTTACCGCTCCCCTGCGTGTGCCAAACAAGTCCGCGAGTCCGCTTCGGATCGAGCGCCCGATCCAACACCTTCGCCACCGCACCGGTCTGATGCTGACGCAGGATGTATTTATTCAGCTCCTCATCCTTCTCGGCAAAAACGATGAACTCCTTCAGAAACGCGAGAACCTGCGGAATTGCGCAAAAACTCTTCACCTTCGCTTCAAGTCGACCGGGAAGATCACCGGAAGGGGGACATTCCTGTCCCCCCACCCCAACGGAGGAGGGACATTCCTGTCCCTCAACCTCTCCAGAACACAAGGGACTGGAAAGTCCCTCCTCCTGTTTCTCCTCCAGTATAAACTTTCCCCCTTCCAACTTCGCCTTCACCGGATTCTCCCGGATATACTCCGCGACTTTGAAAAAGTGCCGCTCGTTTCGGATCAACCGATCCCAATATTCAAGCTGCCACAACGCGCCCGTTTTCCCCATCCGCTTGTTGATCTCCCGGGCCGTGAATCCCTTCCACGATTTCACGATGTCCGGTAGGGCATGCTCTCCCAACGGTCGGAACAGCACATGCACGTGATTCGGCATCACTACGAATGACGCCAGTTCGTATCGTTCTCCGTCGAAGTGTCGGAGCGCATCCGCCAAGATCTTCGCGTTAACCGGATCCTTTAGCACACAGGACCCGCTGCCTTGATCCAGCCAATCGTCAATCTGCCGGGAGAAGCGGTCGTGATACTCGGTTTCGGTCTTCTCGTCCCACGGCTCGGGATGGTGCTTCATCCACGCCTCCCGCTCCGCTTTCCATTGATCCAGTTTTGCCTTCGGTAGTGAGTCGCCGAGCCGCCACGTCACAAAAGCCCACGCTCCTTCTCCGCAACGGAGCCGATCCGATGCACCTCGATCACAGCGAATGCACCGCGCTCTGCTACGCGGCTCGAGGCGAGGCGGTCCGTGCAACCTGGCTTTTGCTCGAACTTGGCCTGTATGATGAACACGCGCTCGAGCTCGCAAGGGAAAAAGGCAACCCGCAGATCATCCAACTTTTGGAGCGATAACTTCCTCTTAGAGCGGATAAAACAGCGGGATCACCAGCGTGGCCACAATCCAGTAGACGAAATTCAACGGGATCCCGACCCGGAGAAAATCGGAAAACTTATAGCCGCCGGCACCGTACACAAAGGTGTTGGTCTGGTAACCGATCGGCGTCGCGAAACTTGCCGAGGCCCCGAACATGATCGCGATGAGAAACGGCATCGGGCTCACGCCGTACGCAACTGCGGTTTCCATCGCGATCGGGGTCATCAGGATCGCGACCGCATTGTTTGAGATCATTTCCGTCAGGGTTGTGGTGACCAGATAAACGGCAGCCAAAAGGAAAAGCGGATGCAGGTCGTCTGCCACACCGACGGTCAGGCCGGCCACCCAAGAGGCGGTTCCGGTTTTTTCCATCGCCGTTCCCAGCGAAATCATGCCGATGATCATCGTCACGACCCGCCAGTCGATCGCCTCGTAGATTTCCGACACCCGGATGCTGCGCGTCATCGCGAGAAACAGCACGGCCCCGAGCGCCAACAGCGAAATCGGGTAAACGCCCGCCGCCGCCAGCCCGACCATCGTCGCGAAAGTGCCGAGCACGATCCATTTTTTGTTCGTCCGCGGCGAAAGAAGCGGCAAGTCCGACAGCACCAGCAAACTCCGCGTTTCGCGCAGTGCGAGCATTGCCGCCTGCGGCACTTTCAGCAGCAGCGTGTCGCCAAACCGCAGACGCAGCCGCCCCAGGTTTCCGCGCAACTGCTCTCCCTGACGATGCACCGCCAGCACCTGCACGCCCGCCCGCTCCTGAAAACGAACCTCCTGAATCGATTGCCCGGCAAGCGCCGAATTATTCGTTACCACGACCTCCAGCACCCGCGTATCCTCGTCCGGATCCGGATTTCCGGCGGTGCGAGCGTTGTGCACCACAAGCCCCCGCGTCGTTTGCAGCGCCAGCAAAGACTTCAGGTGACAGCTCACGAGAATCCGGTCGCCCTCCTCCAGTTCGACATCGGCAGGATCGCCGGAGATCTTGATTTGGTTTCTCCTCACCTCATTCAGCCAGACTCCCTCCGTCGTCGCCAATTCCGTTTCCCCCAACCGGCGCCCCAGCCAGCCGGATTTTCGGGAAGCCTCCACTTCGGCAAAGTAAAGACGGCCGCTCGCATCATCGACCAAGGTCGCGAGCGGCTCCCGAGCAGGCAGCAGGTGACGTCCGATAAACGTCATATAAAGAATTCCCGTCGTCGCCATAACCACACCCGGCAGCGTGATGTCGAACATCCCGATTTCGATTCCGTAGCGGCTGCCTGCCATGGAACTGACCGCCAGGTTCGTTGAGGTGCCGATCAGCGTGCAGGTTCCTCCGAAAATGGCCCCGAATGAGAGCGGTATCAGCAATTTGCTCGCGCTCACCTGGTGATATTTGGCCAGTCCGAGAACAAGCGGCATAAACGCGACTACCACCGGCGTGTTGTTCAAGAACGCGGACACCCCGGCGACCAGCACCATCAGGGAAAAAGCGAGCCGCTTCTCTCCCATTCGCGGCATCAGCCGAAGCTTCACCCCGAGCTCTTCGATCAGTCCCGTTCGCTGCAGGGCAAAACTCAGAACAAACATCGCTCCCACCGTGATCGGCGCCTCATTTGCAAAAGACTGAAACGCCTCCGCAGGCGTGATCAATCCCGTAAAGGAAACAAGCACGAGCGCTCCAAGCGCCACAAGATCGGAAGGCAAAATCTCCCTCACCAGCAGCACAAAGACGACGAAAACAATAACCAGCAGCAGCCCGATTTCCCAGGTCATAAATGGACAGTCAGATGCCCAACGCTACCTTTATGACCCTCCCATAGCGAGCGCGAAAGCGGCAACAAGCCTTTTGCCGAATGAATCCATCCACTTCAACGCGATTCCTGAGTCTACCATGAAAGGCATTTAGCTTACCGGTCCGGTTTTTTCGAAAGAAAGGTCGCGAATCCTCGGAGCTATTGCATCGCCCTTTTTCCCTCTCATTCCGGAAAAACAAGCCGATCGGGCCGGAAGGCGACACCCAACACGGGGCTGTATGTCGGTGGCGAGTCATTGCGGTGCCATATCCAGGTTCTTTCGATATCGAAAGATGCCAGCGGTTCGGTAATTTTTTGCATCGTTGCAGGTCGAACCGTTAAACCATGATTTTTTTGCAGCGATGAAAAGTCCGCTTCTTCCGGTTTGGAGGCGATGCCAAAATCGGTGGCGAGAACAACGACGGCGCCTTTTTTGGAAAAGAGAGCATCGACATGTGCATTTTGGATCGATTCCTGAAATGAGGTGACCGCCTCGATCCACTTCTCATCATTCATGATACTTTGGTGAAAACGTCCGCGGAACCACTGGTCGATAAGCAGCAGAGCGGTCGGTAGTTGCGATAAAATCATCGTCGACACGATCAGGTCTGCCTGAATAGGAGCGAGCTCGCCGAAGCCCATTCGCTGAGCCTTCAGAATATTGACCACTTTGTTGATCGCGCGTTGGCTCCGCGTGCCGGCTTTAATCAGCTCCTGTTTCGCCCGGTAGAGGACATTCGGTAGAACACCGGTCAATTCAACAGCTCTGCATTTCACTTTCGAGGCAAGTTCCTCCGGCAGCTCTGCGATCGCGTGTGCAAGGGCATCCGGATTCAGGTCAAGGAGCTCAACCTCGTCAAATGTCTCAGCCAATTCGAGCAGCGGAATATCGTAACAGGGCCCTGCTCCGATCACGACGCAACGCTCTTTTTTCCCGGTAAGTTCGGCCGCGTCGAGAACCAACTTTTTGTTATTGTCGGTATGAGCCTTCCAAAGTTCCGCATTCCGACTACCGAGTTCGAGCACCTGAAGAGGGGCATATTCGATGAGTTCAGCAATGATTTCCTGGGCCTTTCGGCTATTTGGCTTCAAAGACATACGGGTCGGGTTTGTCGGCGGGCGGCACGCAACTGATCTGTATTTCATTCACGAACCGTAACGAGTCAAGAAATACCGCTGAGTCCGCTCGCTTCGGTTCCAATGATTGATAAGAAACGTATTTTCAAGAACTTACTTCGATCCGAATGGTCTGCACACCCGGCTCGACTTGGACCTCCAGAAGACGGGGCGCCCTTCTCCGAGCGACGACGCTGATCGTACCATTCCGCTCGAGCGAAGCTAGCTCGACATCCTCCAGATCGGTAATCTGACCGCCTGCACGGAGAGCCTCATTTAAATCCTCCGCACCGATATGACTCTTCCTCATTGCTTTTTCGTCAACTTTTCCGTTTCTCACCAAGGTACGGGATCGTCCTTTGATCCATGGAGCGAAACGCTCGAATCGAATGGCCGCAGCAGCCGCAATCCAATGCAGCCCCACAAGAATCGCTCCCGATGCAAGCGAGGGGATAAATGGAGCTTGGCCCGTGATCGCGCGGCTGAAAATCGATCCGAGCAAGATCCCGAGCAAGAGGTCAAATGCGGAATTATGCCCCATAAACCGCTTGTTGCCGATTCGAACGAGAAAAATCGCGACCGCATACACGATTACGGTCCGCACCGCAACCTGGGCAACATCGAGTTCAAACGCCTCTCCCCAAGGAGCAATAAAATCATAAACGGCTTCCCACATACAAAGCAGCAGCTTCCCACAACTGGTTTCCAATCATAGGGGCGCCCGTTCCTCCCGTCAATCTTGCCTCTTGAAACAGAAAGGAAGGCCAGCTTCTTCCGAGCGAACCGATCAAACCAGAGCCGCATGCCGGGGAATCGACGAGTTTTGGCGGGCCTGGGGGCGCGTTCATTCGTTCGAACGGCACCCGCAATAGACGTTCTGAGTTTACGTCTGACTGCTGACCATTTGCAGGCCGATGACCGAAAGAATCAGAGTCGAAAGAAAAAACATCCGCCAAAAGGTAACCGGCTCCTTGAACAAAACTATTCCTGCGATAACGGTTCCGGTCGCTCCGATCGCACCCCAAACCGCATAAGCCGTTCCGACCGGGATCGGTTTTTCGCCTCCCATCGATTGATAAAGGAAAAACATGCTGATGCTCACGCAAATCCCGAATGAGAGAAGCCAAAACGCAAATTCCTTTCCTGTGTGCTGCTGGGCTTTTCCAAGGCTCACAGCGAAAGCTGTCTCAAAAAGCCCGCCAACAATGAGCAAGATCCAATTGATCGACATTTTTTAGATATAAAACTTCCTTCCCGGAAAACCTCGCCGGCTTGTCAAAGTTCGTTTTATCAAAACCGAAACCAGATCACGGTCCCGGCTTACGCCATTGGT
Source organism: Opitutales bacterium (assembly GCA_035302665.1). Lineage (GTDB taxonomy): Bacteria > Verrucomicrobiota > Verrucomicrobiia > Opitutales > T3Sed10-336 > DATGSL01. The sequence goes on from DATGSL010000138.1 coordinate 7,966, forward strand.
GCTTGTGTTTCCAAAGAAGTTGATCTGCCGCAAGCGGTCCCCAGGATCCGGCCGTATAGGTTTCCATCCCGCGCGTATCGAGCATCTCCCACGCTTCGAGAATCGGCGTAATGATTTTCCACGAAGCCTCGGTTTCATCTCCGCGAATAAAAAGCGTGCTATCGCCGATCATCGCATCGAGAATCAGCCGTTCATACGCTTCCGGCGTATTGGAACCATAGGTCGTTTTATAGCGAAAATACATCTTCACCGGCTGCGTCCGGGTTTCGAGTCCCGGTATTTTCGAATTCATGACAAAGGTAATTCCTTCATCCGGCTGAATCCGAATCACCATCGTATTCGATGCGAGATCAAAACGATCGGCCTCGCTAAAAAGGATCCCCGGCGGTTGCTTAAACTGCACTGCAATCTCGCTGACTCTCCGGGCCATCCGTTTCCCCGACCGAATATAAAAGGGCACTCCCTCCCAGCGCCAGTTGTTGATCGAAAGTCGTAAGGCTGCATACGTTTCAATCGCCGAATCGGGGGCTACACCTTCTTCCTGACGATAGCCCCGGACCTTTTTTCCACCGATGAGACCCTCCGTATATTGGCCGCGAACGACATCTCCGTCGTCAGGAATCGGATTCAGTGGTCGAATGGCTTTGAGGAGTTTTACCTTTTCATCCCGAATAGCTTCCGGATCGAGCGAAACCGGTGGCTCCATTGCGGTCAGACTGAGCAGTTGCATCGTATGATTTTGGATCATATCGCGAACCGCTCCATTTTGTTCATAAAAACCTCCCCGGCTTCCGACTCCGATATCCTCACTCACAGTGATTTGAACCGAGTCGACATAGCGGCGATTCCAGATCGGCTCGAAAATGGAATTGGCAAATCTCTGAACAAGAAGGTCCTGCACCGTCTCTTTTCCGAGATAGTGATCGATCCGAAAAACCTGTTTCTCGTCAAATTCACGGGTAATGACTCGATTCAATTCCCGTGCCGAATCGAGATCGCGTCCAAACGGCTTTTCGACAACCACTTTTGACGCATAACGAGTTCCGGAATGCCGTCGGGCAAGTCCGACAGCTCCCAGATTTTCAAGAATCCCGCTAAAGACAGACGGCGGAGTCGAAATATAGAAAACCGTCTGCATCTCCCGGTTCAATCGCTTTTCGATCGCATCGATCTTGTCCTTCAGCTTTCGGAAAGCCTCGATCTCATCGTAACCACCGGCCAGATACGTCGTCTCCGCTTCGACCCGGCTCCAGATTTCCGGATTCAACTCGCGGCGCGAAAATTGATTGATCGCATCGACTGCATGCTTTCGGAATTCCTCATTTGGAATCGGTCTTCGACCGTAGCCGATCAGGTGAAAATCGGCCGGTAAAAGATTATCGGCGCTCAGGTTGAAAATGGCCGGGATCAATTTGCGTGCAGTCAAATCCCCTGACGCGCCAAAAATCACGATAATGGTCGGCGGCGCGCCCCGATGTTTACTTAAGCCCTGTAAAAATGGATGTCGCTCGGAGGTTTGATTCATCATAACTCACGCAAAAAAGGAGTAGAAGGAAGATTCAACGCTTTTCCTTCAGGAGGCGCAAGAAAAACCGTTTCGACGTTGCCGCCATTTTAGTGGCCGAGCGAAAAACACCTCCCGGCGATTTTCGCCAGGCTGTGCGGATCCGGGGCGTCAATCGTGCCGATCAGGAGATCGGCGCTTCCGGGAACGTCAATCAGGAGATCGGGGAATCAGGATCGGCGCTCCCGGGAACGCCAATCTCCCGATTGGCTGTAATCTCTTGGGCAAGAGCGCAGTTGCTTCGCACGCGTAAGAGTCATCCGACGCTGACGAAAGTCACTTTCCTCCATCGGTCGCTCCGAAAGGAGCGGTCCCCGAGCTGATTTTCTCATTCTTCCTATTCTTCCTCCTCTTCGAGAAACAATAAAGCCGCGGCTAAATTGTACCTCCGGGCGAAGACCCGGGCTTGACGATCGAG
>DATGSL010000139.1:0-8621 GCA_035302665.1 Opitutales bacterium
GGTTTTTGCGCTGCGACCATTGCGGCGGTTTCGGTTGAACCGTAGCTGAGCGAAAGAGGCAAGCGGAGTTGCGCTGCTTTTTCGACCAAAGGTGCCGGTGTGGCTGCTCCGCCGATTAGAAGAGCTTTCGCATTTCGAAGCCACGGAAGCAAATCGGGCTGACGGAGCAGACGCTGGAGTTGAACGGGAACGAGTGAGAGAAAAAAACCGTCGTCGATTTTTGGAATTTCGCCTCTTTCCAGACGCTTCCAATCGGCAGGAAAAAACGTACCGCCGGTGTTGATCGCGCGCACGACCTGCATCAAACCGCTGATATGAAAGAGCGGAAGCACGCAGAGGCTATCGATCGACTTGACTTCGAAATGTTCGGCAAAACCTATGGCTGCGGAGCTTAAAGTTTTCCACGAATGCCGGGCAAAACGGAGGTGTCCCGTTGTGCCGCCGGTTGGAATCAGGATTTCGCCGGAGTTGATCTGCGGGAGCTGATCGGAAATCGGTGCGGGTACAGCGATTTCTCCATTTGCCCGAATCCATTCGCTGCCGGTCGCGTTGAGTGCCTGTTTCCACTCCTGTTTTCCCCAATCGGGATTGGCGAGGACGACTGGACGATCTGAAAGCAGAGCGCCGAAGAAGAGCGAAAGAAATTCGATCGGATCGGTTTCCGCGATAACGACCGGTTTTTTCCCGGGAGCGAACGATTTGCGCAGGCTGGGGAAGAAGTGCTCGAATTTTGTGGCGGCGGCATCGGGCAGCCAGGTCGCGTCAGCAATTTCCCGCATCTTTTTCGAAATCGTCATGGCATTTCTTTGTAGCGGTCCCCATCTTTAACGCGATCGAAATTGCTCTCTTGAATATTTTGGGCGGCTCTTTGAAGATCGAAGGAATCTAATACCGTATTCAGAACCATATGAAAAAATCCCCTCTCTCTATTTCACTGGTTGCCTCGTTTCTGGCAGCTTGGTTCCTTTCCTCTTTGACCATTGTTGCCGATCAGGCTGTCGTTTCGACAACCGATATTGCGGCGCTTGCCGAGCGCATTGACGCCCGTTTTGATGATCCCAATTTGGCTGAGTCCCATTGGGGCGTTTTGATCGAGTCGGCTGAAACCGGTGAGATCTGGTATGAGCGAAATGCTGATCGGACCTTTGTTCCGGCGTCGAACCAGAAAATCCTGGTTGCGGCGGCTTCCTACCGCTCGCTTGGACCCGATTTCCAATTCACGACGACGATCGGATATCGGGGAAATATCAGGGGAAATGTTCTGCACGGCGATCTTGTGGTCCGCGGCGACGGCGATCCGACGGTTTACAACAAATTTTACGCTCATTCGCACGATGTTTTCCGGGGTTGGGCCAAAGAGTTGCAGTCGATGGGGATTCGGCGGATAACCGGGAATATTATCGGCGACGATGATGCGTGGGTCGATAAGCACACGGGGCAAGGTTGGCCGATCGATGAAATCACACCGTGGTATTTTGCCGAATACGGTCCTCTGAGTTTTAACGAAAACTATGTCGATCTTCGGATTATTCCGCCGGCTGAGGTCGGTGGGGAGGTGATCATCGAGCCAAATGTCGAGAGCAGCTACTATACATTGATCAACAATATCGAGGTCGTCGCTTCCGGGCGAAATCAAATTCGCATGAGCCGGCCGATGTTTACCAATACGATCACTCTCGGCGGAACCGTTGTTGCCGGAACCCGTCCTTTTGAGCAGACACCGACGATCACGAATCCGACGCTTTTTTATGTGACTGCGCTGAAGGAAGTTCTGGAGGATGAAGGGATCCGAGTCGGCGGCGATCCAGTCGATTGCGATGATCTCGAAGATTGGGATGGAAAAGGGGAGGATTTGCCGGTCCTTCTTACGCATAAATCGCGTCCATTGAGCGATATCGTTCCGCTCTTCATGAAGCGGAGTCAGAATATGACCGGTGAAAACCTTCTCCACGCAATGGGACAATACAAGCACGGATTTGGATCGTTTCGGAATGGTCAACGGGTGATTCAGGATGAGCTGGCTGCGTTCGGACTTGATCCGGATCGTTATCGTATCGCTGATGGTTCCGGACTTTCCCGCTACAACCGCGTCACGCCACGTCAGATCAACGCGATCAATCGCGGCATGTATGAAAGCGACCTCAGAGATCTTTGGCTCCAAACTCAGGCGATTGCAGGAGTGGATGGCACTTTGCGGAGAATTTCATCCGATTCGCCCTTGACCGGAAATGTGCATGCAAAAACGGGTACTTTGACAAGCGTTCGCTCCCTTTCCGGTTTTCTGACCACAGATGCGGGGGAAGTTGTCATATTTTCGATTCTCAACAACGGCAGTTTTCGCGGATCATCGGCGGTCGATGCGGTGAGTCATTCCGTTCTCGAAATGGTGATCGCCGGGGGCGTGAACTGATCGTCGAATCGTTCACTCTCCGAATTTCCATTGTCGTTTGCGCTTCCATAGGTCATTCTCGTAACGATGAATATCGAACAAATGTTAACGGAACTCGGACTCGAACTTCCACCGCCACCGGCTCCGGCTGGCAGCTATGTGCCGACGATTCGGACCGGCAATCTGCTTTATGTGGCCGGCCAGCTTCCGATCAAAGATGGCAAGGTGACGCATGTCGGCCAAGTCGGTAAGGAGCAGACGATCGAGACTGCTCAAGAAGCCGCGCGCGTGGCGACTCTCAATACGCTTGCCGCGATCAAAGGAGCTGTCGGAAGTCTCGACGCGATCAAGCAATTCGTTTTCGTAAACGGTTTCGTTAATGGCGTGAACGATTTCCCCGATAGTCCGGCGGTTTTGAACGGTGCGTCCGATCTGATTGCGGAAGTTTTTGGAGAAAAAGGAAAGCACGCGCGCGCGGCGGTAGCTGTCGCCGGCCTTCCATTCGGCGCGGCGGTCGAGGTTCAGGTCGTTGTCGAGATCGAAGATTGATTGAACGCCGGTGGTTCGGCGGAATCGTCTCTTCACGGTTCCGCGGTATCGGTAAATTGCCGGAACGACGGCGTTTCATTTGCTCCACACCTTTGTCTGGAGTAAGATAGGAGTCGGACTGTCGTTCAGATGGTCCCGATTCGACCATGGCTAATGAACCACCGAGACCCGCCCCGCCGGCGCCGCCCGGACTAGGCAGGACGATCTATTTATGGATCTTTCTGCTTCTGATGATCTCGTTTTTGATTTGGAATCCCTTCGAGCGGACGGCTGTAGATTCGGTCAGCTACAGTCTCTTCAAAGAGCAGGTGCGTCTCGGAAACATCGAAGAGGTGATGATGACCGGTCGGGAGATCGAAGGAAGTTTTGTTGAACAAGTTGAGAATCCGGGCGGCGACCAGACGCAAGCCATTTCCCGTTTTTCGACCTATTTGCCGAGTGTCGATGATCCTGAGCTTTTACCGCTGCTTGAAGAAAACAATGTTCAGTTGGTAACACGGCCGGAGCCCGGTTTGGGCTGGGGGATGACTCTCCTTTATTTCGCTCCCTTTTTATTTCTTTTGCTGATCGGCTATTTCGTTTTTGCGCAAATGCGGAAACGAGGTCAGGGAATGCTTTCGATCGGACAAAGTCAGGCAAAGCTTTACGATCGGGGAAAAGCGCATGTGACTTTTAATGACGTTGCAGGAACCGAAGGGGCAAAAGAGGAGCTGGGACATACGGTCGAATTTTTGAAAAATCCGGCCTATTTCAAACGCCTTGGAGGGCAGATTCCGAAAGGTGTTTTGTTGGTCGGACCTCCGGGAACGGGAAAAACATTGCTCGCCCGGGCCGTTGCGGGAGAAGCCGATGTTCCGTTTTTCAGCACGAGCGGATCCGATTTCGTCGAAATGTTTGTCGGCATCGGTGCATCGCGCGTGCGAAAAATGTTTGAAGAAGCAAAAAAGGCGGCTCCGAGCATTATTTTTATCGATGAACTCGATTCGGTCGGGCGGCGGCGCGGCTCCGGAATTGGCGGTGGGCACGATGAGCGCGAGCAGACGCTCAATCAGCTTCTTTCGGAAATGGATGGTTTCGAATCGAATGAAAAAGTCATCGTCGTGGCGGCGACGAACCGTCCCGATGTGCTCGATCCGGCGCTTTTGCGGCCGGGCCGATTTGATCGTCAGGTAACGGTTCATTTGCCGAATCGGGAAAGCCGGTTGATGATTTTGCGGATTCATGCGCGGACCCGGCGTTTGAAGGACGATGTCGATCTCGAACAAGTAGCTCGGGCGACTCCCGGTTTCAGCGGAGCGGATCTTGAAAATCTCCTCAATGAAGCGGCGCTGTTGGCGACTTTGGAAAAAAAGGATGCTGTCGAAATGAGCGATATCGCTGCGGCCCGCGATCGGATCATGCTCGGTCGCAAACGCGAAGGCGTTTACCTGAGCGAGGACGATTTGCGGTTATTGGCTTATCATGAAGCCGGGCATGCGACCGTGAGCATTTTGTTGCCGACGACCGATCCGATTGAAAAAATTACGATCGTTCCGCGTGGACAGTCGATGGGCGTCACGCAGTTGCAGCCGTTGGAGGATCGTTATCTTTTTCGGCGGGAATTCATTGTCGATCATCTGACGGTTATGATGGGCGGGAGAGCGGCGGAGGAACTGGTTTTTTCGACTGCGACGAGCGGTGCTGCGCAGGATTTGCATCAGGCTACGCAGATGGCTCGCAAAATGGTAGTCGAATTCGGGATGAGCGATGCGCTCGATCACATGCATCTCGGCGACAGCGGTCATCAGGTTTTTCTTGGAGAGGATCTCGGCCGTCCGCGGGATTTCAGCGAAGCGACAGCTGAATTGGTCGATCAGGAGATTCGGCGTATTTTGGGTGAAAGCTATCGGCGCGCGGTCGATCTTTTGAGGAAACACCGGCAGGAGTTGGATCAACTCGCGCAGCGCCTGCTCAGTGAAGAAGAAGTTTCCGGAGCGACGGCGATGCGGATATTTGGGCGGGATCCGGCGGAGATGGAGCGGTCAACTTCATCTTTAATCCACGTCGATCAGAAACGGCGGCGGGAAGAAAAGTAAGGAAGTTAAAAGTATAAAGGGAGAAGGAAGAAGTTTGAACGGCGCGAAGATTGAAGAAAACGTCCAACGCTCAACTTCAAACGTCCAACGGAAGGAAAGTAGGGCGGCCGTTTGGGCTGGTCGCAGCGTTTTCCGTAGCTTCACTACGTGATAAGTGAAACTTTTGAATCAAGACAGCTTCTCTTGGCGTTCTTTGAAAACCGTTTGATCAGGAGTTGAAACTCCTGTTGAGTCTGCCTTCTCATGGATCTTTCTCCGACCACTATTTCGATTCATCCGCGCGCGGCTGCGAGTTTGCGGCTGCGCCTGCTTTTGCCGCCGAATTTCGCCGTTTCTGCGGAACGAGGTGCAATTCCTGTGAAACTTGAGCTTGTTGCGAGTGGGGAGAAACCGACGATTCCGGAAAAGATTTCGCGGGAACGAACCTTTCAGATGCGAGCTGCGGAGGCGGCGGCGTATGCGAAAATCGAAGATTGGTGCGGAGGAACTCCGGCGGCTTTTTTGCAATTGAATCCGGAACAGTTGCGGGAATTGTTAAAAGTTCTTTCCGGTGAGCCGGTCTTCTTTTTTGTCAATCGCCCAAACTCAGCGCTCGAATGGAAAAACGATCGTCTGCCGGGAGTTTCCGAACATCTCGTTGAGAAAGAGCCGGAAAAGGCCGAAGCGAAGCCGGAACCGAAAAGGAGACCGGAATCGTCGCGAGCGCCTCGACCGGAACGGGAAAAAGAGAATCTGACGCCGATGACCGTTGACGGATCGGTTCATTTTTTGGCGATTTCGTTGCCGTCGCGGGAAGATCCTCTTTATCAGGAAGCGCTCCAATTGGTGAAAATGGGCGATTTCATTCTCGAACCCTCAAATCGCAAATGGTGGCTGCGCGATCGGCACAAAACGCTCGTTTTTCTGGCGGAACATCTCGACGATTTGCGAGGGCGGTTTCGGGCAACGTTCACTCCGAATTTTGAAAGAAACTTTGCGGAGCTCGAAGAGGCGGAAATTGTTGGCGAAACGACAAAGGAAGGCAGCGGTTTCGAGCTGGAACTGGCAATCCGGGCGGATGGGATTGCGCCGAGAGAAATTCAGGAATCGCTGCAAACCGGACGTCCGTATTTGGAACGAAATGGAAAAGTGATCCTTCTTCCAAAGCGGAAATTGGAAAAACTGGAAGAAGTTCGGAGCTTGCTCAGCGGTGCCAGCAACCATCAGTCGCAATTGAAATCGGTCCATCGATTGCCGGCCGCCGATTTAGTGATTGCGGGCGAATTGCTCGATTCTCTTTTGCCCGGATTTACGCCACCGGCTGAGTGGCGGGAGCGGGCGGAGGCGCTTCGAAATATTTCAAAACTTGCCGCACCGCCGCTGTCGGAAAAAACCGATTCTCAGCTACGGCTTTATCAGCGGATCGGCGTCGCCTGGATGCATCATCTTTATAATCACGATCTTGCCGGAATCTTGGCTGATGAGATGGGATTGGGGAAAACGATCCAGGCGCTTTGCTTGATTGAAGCTGTGCGCCAAGGTTCGAATGGAAACGGACAACCGGCGCTCGTCGTTTGTCCGGCTTCGCTGGTGGAAAATTGGTATCGCGAGGCGGCCCGTTTTGTTCCGGATCTGAAGGTGTTTTTGCATTATCGGGATCAGCGGATCGCCGATGGAGAGGAGTTTTGGGATCATGATTTGATCATCACTTCGTATTCGACGCTGATCCGGGATCAGGAGCTTTTTCGGGAAATCGATTGGCGCCTGATAATTGCCGACGAGGCGCAGCATATTAAGAATCGGCGGACGCAAAACGCCCGGGCGATCCGTTCGCTGCGTGGAAAAGGCCGGTTTATTTTGACGGGAACACCGATCGAAAACAGCCTCGATGATCTTGTGTCGCTTTTTGCCTTTTTGATGCCCGGCTACCTTTCAAGAATTCCGACGGAAGCCCGCGGGGAAGATCGCTTGTGGCACGAAAACCGGCTGCGGAAAAAGGCCGCGCCCTATATTTTGCGCCGGACGAAAGAATGGGTGGCGCCGGAGTTGCCGGAGAAGATTGAGCAAACGCTTGTTTGCGCGATGGAGCCGGCGCAGCGGACGCTTTACGAAGACTATCTTGGCGAAACGAGAAACGAGTTTCGTTCGCTGGAAAAACAAGGAGAGAGCGACGGGAAAATCCGTCAGGCGATGTTTGTGCGGCTGCTTCGATTGCGGCAGATTTGTTGCGATCCGCGGCTGGTTGACAAAGACCGTGAACCGGACGGCTCGGCAAAATTGGGACTATTTCGCGAAGTTCTGGATCAGGCGATCGACAACGGGAGCCGGATGCTTGTTTTTTCGCAGTTTGTGTCGGTCTTGAGATTGCTTGCGGAAGATTTGGAGGAACAGGGAATCCCGTTTTCGTATCTCGACGGGCAAACGCGAAACCGGCTCGAAGTTTGCGACCGGTTCAACGAGGATCCGTCGATTCCGGTCTTTTTGATTTCGCTGAAAGCAGGTGGAACCGGACTCAATCTTACCGGAGCCGATACAGTTGTTCATTTCGATCCGTGGTGGAATCCGGCGGTTGAAAGGCAGGCGACCGACCGCGCTCACCGGATCGGTCAGACGAAAGTCGTGACGAGTATCAAGCTGATTGCGGCAGCCAGTATTGAAGAGAAAGTTCTCGCTCTTCAGCGGACGAAAGCGGCGCTTTTGGAGGATCTTTTTGATGAAAGCCAAGCGTCGACGTCGAAGGTCACTTTGTCGGATTTGGCGGAGTTGCTGGATTAAAAATTGGCGGAAGTTCAAAGAGAAGCGACTTTGGGCGCCCGTTTGGGATTATATTAATATACAGCGAGTCTTTTGTGTTAAAAACATGTAAATTGCCATGGTTTTATAGATTTTCGTTTGACCGGAAACCCGAATGTGTTCCAAGCTCCACAGCCATGCTTTCGAAACCTCATCCGACTGCGCCCCGTGCAATTTTTTCTAACCCAAGAAGTGCTGCTTTTGTTGCCTTAATTCTGTTCAAAGAGCCGCCGCCTTTCCGTCTTTTCTTACATCAATCTGATTAACCCATAAAACTGATATCATGAAAATAACATCTGCATTCTTGTGCGCACTCCCGCTTTTGCTACCCGTTTATCTTTCTGCTCAGTCGGAAGTCATTTCCGGCGATTTGATCGTTGAAGGTGAAACCGAGCTTCAGTCAGATACTGAAATCAAGGGCGATCTTAAGGTTACTGGGCCCGACTCGGAAATGCTCTTTGGAAGTGATGGCCTTCTCGCTATTCAAAGTTCTCTTTATTCTGGAAACGTAGGGGTTTTTTGGGATCCCCAACAGATGGCTTTTCGTGTTGGACGAGCAACAGGAGGCGAATGGACGATTCCGTGGGGTTTGTATAGTGTCGGACTTGGCTACAATGTGAAGCCGACTGGGACCCATAGCGTCGCGCTCAACCAGTCGACAACGGCGGGTGGCGGCTCGGCACTGGCGGCCGGAAAGAATACAATGGCCGGAGGAGATGCGTCGGTCAGTATGGGGATTTCAACGCAGGCGCAGAGTTTTGCGTCCGTCGTTCTCGGCAGTTACAACGAGCTGCTCGGCGGCGACCACGACCGCTGGGTTTCTTCCGACCCGTTGT
>DATGSL010000140.1:0-8087 GCA_035302665.1 Opitutales bacterium
GGTTTTCCGGATGAGTCGGTCATTTGACGGGTTTTTTCGTCAAAATAGAGCATCTGACCGGTGCGCTCGGAAATTTCGGCCATCGAGATGATCGTTTGGCCGCGAATGGCGAGTTCAATTCCAGTATTCGGCTCCGCTTCGCCGCGAATCGAATCGAACCAGTTTTTGTGGTGATTCTCGTCGACCAGTCCGCCGAATTCTTCGGGATCAATCTCATCGGCAAAGGGTCGCTCCGGACGGAGTTCAACCGCACCTCCGCCGAGATAAAGAGTCGCTTTATGACCGCGGATGATTTCTCGCAAGCCGACTTCATTGACCGTGCTTCCAATGATCAACATCTGCAGGCCGTTCTCGAATTGCGTCATAAACTGCGTCGTATCCGTCACATCGCGATCGGGCGTGATTTCACGGCTCCCGAGACAGGCGACACGATACGGAAACTCATAGGTATTCGTCGCAATCATCAACGGATGGAGCTTATGCGAAAGCAAATCCCCGAGGATTCCGGAGCAATACGGATAATATTTCCGCCAGCGGAAAAATGCGTCGGCATCGAACGGTCGGTCGGAAACCGGTCCCAGCCATTTCTGCCAATTGACCGCGTCGGGAGTCAACGCCGGATCGATCCGGTAATTCCATTCGCCATTCGGATTGTTTCGAGCAAAGGAGGTTTCTGCCAAAACCAACGGTCCGATCCGTCCTTCGCGAACAAGTTCCCCGGCTTTGTGCCAATGCGCCTGCGAAGTCCAATGCGTCCCGAGAGCGAAAACTTTTCCACTTCTTTTTACCGCATCGTAAACCTCGAAGGCTTCGTCGAGATAACGGGTAAAAGGTTTCTCACAAAAAACATGCTTTCCGGCATCGAGCGCATCGATCGCGATTTTCGCATGCCAATGATCGACAGTGCCGATATAAACCGCATCGACATCGTCGCGTTCAAGGAGTTCGCGGTAATCTTCGTAACCATCAGATGCCGGCAAACCGAGATGGTTAAGGGCGCGATCGACACGGGCCGACCAAACATCGCAAACAGCGACTCCCTTGACGTTCCACGCAGCGGCGTTTGCAGCGAGGGTCCGAACGTGGGTTCCAAAACCTTGTCCACCGACGCCGATAAAACCGACGCGGATCTGATCATTCGCCCCGAGCACTGAACCAGCAGCTGGAGCTGCACTGTAGAGGGAATTTTTAAAGAGCGAAGGGCCCGATGCAATCGCAGCAGCAGCAAGAGCACTTTTTTTCAGGAAATCCCGACGGGAATTGCCGCCGGAAGGGTTGTTCATTTTTTTTGTCATAATAAGCAGGGAATAAAATCGAGACTTGAAAGAATGTCCGATCATGAGGCGCCCTGCTGAGAAATCAACCTTTCGCCTCAACGATTCCCACCGGCCCGCTTCGCAACTCAAAAAAGCTGCACTAGCTCAACCTTCAGCCAAATTTTCCGCAGGTTGGGCGACCTCATTTTTCATCAATGTCCGCCGCAACCAATCGAGAAGAGCCGTCGCTGCCTTGCGCCGAACGTGCATCCGTTCTCCAGTGAAATGGACTTTGCGGGTCCAGGATCCATCACGTGTGGCAAGCCCTAGATAAACTGTGCCGACCGGATTCTCCTCCGTCCCGCCAGTCGGACCGGCGAATCCAGTCACACTCAGCGCATAATCGGATCCGAGCGACTCGCCCACACCACCTGCCATCGCAACGGCAACCTCCGCACTGACCGCTCCATGTTGGTTGATCAAAGTTTCCGGAATACCGAGCAACTGAATCTTGGCGTCATTTGTATAACAGACCACTCCTCCGAGAAAAAACTCCGAAGCTCCGGCGACATCCGTCAAACGGCTCGCCAAAAGTCCGCCCGTGCACGATTCCGCGACGGCAAGCGTCCGGTCCCGCTCGAGAAGCAAATCGCAAACAATCTGTTCGAGCGACCGATGCCCGAAGCAAACAAAATCATCCCCAAGCCGCCGGGCGATCTGAAAACCGACTCCCTCCAATTGCTTGTGCGAAAGTTCGGCATTGGCCGAACGGAGGCGAAGATCGACCATCCCCGCATGCGGCGAAGAAGCGACCGCGATTCCCGGAACGAGATCCAAAAGCGGCTGAATTTTCTCAAAAACAAACGTTTCCTCGAGCCCCGCCGTTCGCACCTGCACATATTCCTCCTCCGCAACAAGATCCTTCGCTCGCAAACGCGGAAGCACCTGCTCGTGAAAAATCGTATGCATTTCGGAGGATCGCCCGGGAAGCATGATCAATATTTTCCCGTCGCGCTCCAACCACAAACCGGGCGTCGTTCCGATCCGGTTCGAAAGGAGGTCAGCTCCTTCGGGCCGATACGCGAGCTTCCGAACGATCTCCGGCATCTCCTTCCCCTGACCGCGAAAAAAAGCCTCCAGATCTTTCTCAATATTCGCATCGTAAACGAGGTCCAGCTTCAAGGCGCGGGCGATGGTTTCGCGTGTAACGTCATCAGAAGTAGCACCGAGTCCACCTGTAGTGACCACGATTTCCGCCCGTTCCCAACTTGCCAGAAATTCCCGCCGGATCGCCGTTTCCTCGTCACCGACCACGACATTCCGCTGCAGATGAAGGCCGCGCCGGGATAGCTCCTCGCCGAGAAAAGCCAAGTGGCTATTCGTGCGCAGGCCGCTAAGAAGTTCATTTCCAAAGGTCAGGATTTCGAGCTTCATGGGATTTATTGATCAATCTGGAGCAATTTCGCAGGAAATTTGCCCGTTGCACTCGCTTCGTCCAAGATTACCTCTAATCGAGAAAAATGCGAGCAAGCAACTCCAGCAAAATTAAAGAGAAAGTCCGCAGATTGCCGGATCGCCCGGGCGTGTACCTGATGAAGGATCGGTTCGGAAGAATCATTTACGTCGGGAAAGCGAAATCGCTCAAAAAGCGGGTGGCAACCTATTTCCAGGCATCCCGACAATCGACCCACCATCCAAAGGTCCGCGCACTGGTCGAAGTAATCGCCGACTTCGACATCGTCGAGGTCAAAAACGAAACCGAAGCTCTTTTGCTCGAGGGAAAGCTGATCAAAGAATGGAAACCCCGCTACAATACTCTCTTCACCGACGACAAACGCTTCCTGATTCTGCGGGTCGATATTCAATCGCCGATTCCCCGTTTTCGTCTGACGCGTCTGCGAAAAGAAGACGGCTCCCGCTACTTCGGACCTTTTGCCTATTCGGGACCGCTCCGAAGAACTCTCGCCGAAATCCGAAAAAAATTCGGCGTGATTCTCGGAGACGTCACACCGCAGAAATTGCCCGACGGACGTTACCGCCTTTATAACGACGTCCGCTCCGATCTTTTTGAATTTCCCAACGTCGTCACCCCCGAGGAATATCGCGAACGGGTCGATAAAGCCTGCGAATTTCTCGAAGGGAAAACCCGCGACTGGATCGAGGAACTGCGAAAAGAGATGTTGAAGGCCGCCGAAAACCAGCGCTTTGAAAAAGCTGCCGAATTGCGCGATATCGTCTTTTCCCTCGAACAAACGCTTATAAAAACACGCAAATTTGTTCGCGATCCTCTTCTCGCCGATTCCTCCGAGCCGGCCTTGGAAAGTCTAAAAAAGAACCTCGAACTTCCCGCACTGCCGGAGCGAATCGAATGTTTCGACATCTCGCATATTTCCGGAACTTTCGTCGTCGCCTCGCTCGTCGTGTTTACCGATGGACGACCCGACAAAAACAATTACCGCCGCTTCCGAATCAAAAGTTTTATCGGAAACGACGATTACCGCGCGATGGAAGAAGTTGTCGGACGGCGCTATCGTCGACTTGCCGATGAAGGCCGTCCCTTTCCCGATCTCGTCGTCATCGACGGCGGGAAAGGCCAAGTTGGCTCAGCCTTGCGCGCATTTTTCTCACTGAATCTCGATCCGCCGCCACTCGTCGGCCTGGCAGAAACAAAGGAGATGATCGTTTTTCCCGATGAGCGCGAGCCGCTCGAACTTCCGGTGCGCGATCCCGGTTTACGCCTCCTGCAACGAGTTCGGAATGAAGCCCACCGTTTCGCAAACGCCTATAACATCGAGCTTCGCAAACGACTCCTGCGGGAATCGATTCTCGACGATTTTCCGGGCATCGGAAAAGTCCGTCGCGCAGCCTTGCTCGAACATTTCCGGTCAATTGACCATCTCCGCCGCGCATCGGCCGAAGAGATCGCCGAAGTTCCAGGCATCGGTCTGAAGACCGCAGAAAAACTTCACGAATACCTGGCAGCCCGCAGATAAGCCCGGAAAAAAGAATCACGGCCGGATACCATTTTGGCGAAACGTGAAATAGTCGAAGAGATAGTTTCCATGCGCATCGGGCGGAACGGTAAAAAGCTCCTGGATGGAAAACGATGTGACATGTCCGCCGATATGGAGAACATTGACCCGATTCTGGTGCGGATTGAATGTAAAAACGGGTGACAACGTGGAAGTGCCGGGAGCCGGAAAATCGAAGACATACGGGCGATTCAGATTTTCAACAGTGACTTTGGTGTTGTCGCGATTTCTGGCCGTTCGGTAGATCCACATGTAGCCGGAGCGCCGGATCGGATTCCTTTCGTTGATTTCGTCAGGGCGTTTATAAGCCGGATCGTTATAAAGCTCTTCGCGAGTCGCCGGACAGATCAACGGATGAGGCGAATCGAGATAATCGCCGGACCAGCCGGGGATTCTCGCACCACCTTTTTCCGGCGCCAACAAAAGACCGATCACCCCATGCCGCTCCGGACCGACTGCGACGCCCCACTCCGAGGTATTCGACGGATCGGAAGCGTAGTCAACGATGTGCGGCGGCACGAAATCATTGTGATCGTTTGCGTACAACAAGACCGCGCTTCCGAGATCGCGCAGATGAATCGCACACTGCGCCACTTTCGCCTGTTCACGCGCCTGCCCGACTACCGGAATCAGGATCGCTGCAAGAATTCCGATAATCGCGATGACAGTCAGCAATTCGATCAGCGTGAACGCTTGCTTGAGGGAACTTTTTTTGAAAGCAATCATCACCGGCCTTTCTAAGGAGTGGTATCGTAATTTCTGAACGTGAAATAATCGTAGAGGTATTGCCCGCCTGCATGCGGCCGCACTTTGAAAAGCTCTTCGGTCGAAAAGGATGTCACGTGTCCGCCGACATGAAGGACGTTTACCCGATTTTGGTGAGGATTCTTGGTGAATGCCTCCCGAAGACCAGGTGTGCCCGGAGCAGGAAAATCGAAAACATATGGGCTATTCGGATTCTCGACAGTGGTTCTTGAGTTATCCTGGCGCCTTCCCATTCGGTAAAACCACATGTAGCCGGCTCGCACGATGGGATTATTTCTATTGATCTCATCCGCACGCTTATACTCCGGATTTTGAAAAAGATCTTCACGAGAAGCCGGACAGATCAACGGATGCGGAGAATCAAGATAATCTCCCGACCAGCCTGGCATGTTCGTTCCTCCCTTCTCCGGAGAGAGCAAAAGACCGATAACACCATGCACATCCGGTCCGACCATCGACCCCCACTCCGGTTCGGGATTTGGATCCGCAGCCGGATTCACGATGTGCGGGGGAACCATATCGTTGTGATCATTTGCGTATAAATGAACACCATTGCCGAGATCGCGTAAATGGACGGCACACTGCGCCACTTTCGCCTGCTCGCGGACTTGACCGACGACCGGAATCAAAATCGACGCAAGAATCCCGATAATCGCGATAACAGTCAGTAATTCGATCAGGGTAAACGCCTGAAGGGAACGGGAAGGGCATTTCGGATTCATAATTATTTTGGGTTAACGGGTGTTGACTAAAACCAGCGCGAATGCAAAAGCACTTTCCTTTACTGTGCCCTCCCAACCGATCGGTGACAAGGTCCTTTTTAAAAGAATCCTTCACGTTTCGCCGATGGCCGTCACCGCGCCGAAGCTGCTTCTCACAGCAGCCTCGGACAACGCACCAGAAACCGGATCATACACCAATCCGGAGCTGAAGACCCGGTTCATTCCGCCGGGCCTCGGAAGAAAATTTATCCGCGCCAAGCTTTTGACATCAGTTCCCGAAGGCGACGCGGATCGAGCGCAGTCGATTTCGCCACAAAACCCTGCCGATGCACAAAATGAACATCGGGCTCCTGCTCCACACGGGTAAAATCGAGCCGCATATCTTCGTTGAACCGCGTCAACCCATATCCAGAACCGCGACGATCCGGATAAACCAACGCCGCCACATTGTTATCCAATCCACGATTCTTCAGATAAAGTCCCAGCCCGGCACCCGGATCTTCGGGTAACGGTTCCGTCCGCGGCAAGAAGAGCGCATTGAAATTCTCGAATTCCCAAAGCTCCGAATGATCCGCAATAAATTCCAACCGAAGCTGCAGCGATCGGACAAACTCCAGCAAATCGCTCCCGATCATCCGCATCACTTCCCAGATCGGATCACCCGCCTGCAACTGACTCTCCTTCGCAAACCGCCGCAACAACGTAATATCGAGCGGAGAATTCAGCTTGCTCATCGCCTCCCGTTCAATCCCGAGCCAAGCCGCCGTTGCAGCCGGTCCACGGCAATCGAACCACTCCATCGCCTCCAACCAATCGAAAATTTTCGCCGCATCCTCATAAAGTCCCAAATACTGCAACACCAACGACAACGAACAGGTCGGCGTCTGATCAGCCGGAAACTGGTGATGGTCAAAATTATGCTTCTCCGGCTCGTGCCTGTTGCCAACATCGACCACGCAAACCGCCCGGTTTTCCAAATCATCCTCGGTCGGCTCCTGACGAAAAATCGGAACCGGCTGTTCGGCGATTAAAATCGAGCAAGCCAAAAACTCATCCTTATGCGCGCTTCCCGGATGGGTGACAATTTTTTCAAATGACATCCACCATCCTTAGCCGGAATCGGCCGGGCAATCAAAGCCGATAATCTTGGACCATCCGCAGCAGAAAGCGCTCGATAAGATTTCGCCCCTTTTTAAACAAAAAGCACGCCGGTAGCTCAGCCGCCCGACCCGTCTTTCGCTGGCCGCGGCTTCAATTCGCGAACCCAGATATTCCGAAATTCGATCGGATCGTCGCGATGATCCTGAAGCCGGATCGAAACCTCCCCGTGCGGTCGATACGAAGGAGCCGCCCGGTGCGCTGTCGCCCCCAGGAGCTCCTCACTATCCTGCACCAGAACATTATTGTGAAAAACAGTGATTCGCGCCGGTTTCAAAACTTCTCCATCATCCGAAAATTCGGGCGCACGATAAACAATATCATACGTCTGCCATTCTCCCGGCGCCCGCGAAGCATTTACCAACGGCGGATATTGTCCGTAAATCGAAGCCGCCGAACCATCGGCATAGGTTTCGTTTTCATACGAATCGAGAACCTGCACCTCGTATGGACCGAAAAAGACCCCGCTGTTGCTCCGACTCTGCCCCGATCGTGTCGAATCGGGATCGGCCTTGAACTCGATATGAAGTTGAACATCGCCGAACTTCCGCACCGTTTCGATATCGCCGCCCCCGGGAACCACCTGCATCCGATCGCCGACCAATTTCCATTTCGGCTCCGACCCATCTGAGGCGCGCCATTCGCTAAAATCGGATCCATCAAATAGCACAATCGCATCGGAGGGCGCCGGCACCGGATCGCCTGCCGCTCCTGGATCGACCACCGGTGGCGCCGGTCGCTCCGGATCGTGAACCTTCCAACCGAGAGTTGACTCCTGCGCACAGGCAACAAAAGAAAGCCCTGCGATCCCCGTAAAAACTGCGATTTTGCGAATCATGAAAAACCTTTTGCTAAATGTTCATCTGGTTTTCTCCGGAAACCGGTATCGATCGAGTCTGACAAATAACGCCGCCCCTTGTAAAGCGTCCAATCCCAACCGCGCCCAGCCCATCCTCCCCAGTCTTTCCATGACCGGGCGAAGCGAACGGAAGCCCGAAAAAAACGATTTTCTGCGAACCGTTTTCACGAGATTCTCGACAGTATTGGCACGGCTTCCTAATATATCGGCTTTCTATGAAAATCGGGACGCAGCTGGAGGCTTTGCAAAGGAAGATTGGATATACATTCAAGAATCCGGCGCTTTTGCACGAAAG
>DATGSL010000141.1:0-4537 GCA_035302665.1 Opitutales bacterium
TTTGCGGAAAATTGTAGGTGCGGACCCGTTCGCTGCGATCGCCGGTTCCGATTTGATCTTTTCGGTTGGCCGCGTATTTCGCTCGCTCTTCCTCTTCCTTCATTTGCAGGAGCCGGGAGCGGAGAACGGTCATCGCTTTCGCCCGGTTTTTGATCTGAGAGCGCTCGTCGGAACAGTTGACGATCACGCCGGTCGGTTTGTGGACGATCTGGACGGCGGAGTCGGTCGTGTTGACGTGTTGGCCGCCGGCGCCGCTCGCGCGAGCCGTGGTGATTTCGAGATCTTCGGGATTGATTTCGATATCGACTTCCTCTGCTTCGGGCAAAACTGCGACGGTTGCGGTCGACGTATGAATCCGGCCATTGGCTTCGGTATCGGGAACCCGCTGGACGCGGTGGACGCCACTTTCGAATTTGAGCATTCTGTAGACATCCTGTCCGGTGAGATGGAAGACGATCTCCTTCAATCCGCCCCGTTCGCTCGGACTGGAGTGCATCTGCTGCACTCTCCATCCGTTGTTTTCGGCATAGCGGCTGTACATCCGATAAAGGTCGGCAGCAAAGAGAGAGGCTTCGTCACCACCGGCACCGGCGCGGATCTCGATGATCGTGTTGCGGGAATCGCTTTCCTCCGGCGGGATCATCCCGAAGAGGATTTTTTCCTTCAGTTCCTCCTGCCGCTTCCGCATTTCGGGAAGCTCTTCTTCAGCGAGTTCGCGCAGTTCGGCATCGCTGTTGTTGTCCGCAGCCAACGTTTCGTGTTCCTCAATTTCATTTTCGAGCTGAGCCAACTCTTCATAATCAGTGAGGACTTCCTGCAACTTTTGATGCTCGCGCGACAACGTTGCCGCTTTCCGCTGGTCGGAAAAAAAATCGGGCGACGCCATTTGTGCGTCGAGCTCTTCGAAGCGTTGGCGAATCGGAAAAATATCGGGAAGACCGTCAATCATGACATTGGAAACATCGAGGAGTTCGGCGCGGTTTTCATGCGCTCAAACTCGTTACAACACGCAAACCTCGCAATTTTTCCGGTGGTTTTCAACACGTAACCGCTCGATTGCGGCGACGTTTTTCCGTAAAACCGGGAAAAAGAGTCCGCGTCGAAAAAGATTCGCGATCAGTTTTTGGCCGACGAAAGCGGTTCCATCCCCGCGACCGGTTTTTCGAGCAGCTCGCGGAAGTAGGCGATCGTTTTTTTCAAACCTTCTTCCAAAGGATAATTCGGTTCCCAGTTGTTCAACTGTTTCCGGGCGAGCGAAATATCTGGTTTGCGCCGGGTCGGATCGTCGGGGGGAAGTTCGCCGAAATGGATTTTTGACCGGCTTCCGACGAGTTCGATTATCTTTTCGGCGAGTTCAAGAATGGTAAATTCGGTCGGATTTCCGAGGTTCACCGGACCGACGAAATCGGTTTGGTCCATCATCCGGATGAACCCTTCGATCAGATCGTCGACGTAGCAAAAGGAGCGGGTTTGGTCGCCTTTTCCGTAGATGGTGATGTCCTTTCCCTCGAGTGCCTGAACGATAAAATTCGAGACCACGCGGCCGTCGTTGGTCAACATTCGCGGGCCGTAGGTGTTAAAAATACGGACGACCCGGATATCGACCTTGTTTTCGCGGTGGTAGTCAAAAAAGAGCGTTTCGGCGCACCGTTTTCCTTCGTCGTAACAGGCGCGCAGACCGATCGGATTGACATTTCCGCGATACGATTCGACCTGCGGGTGGACTTCGGGGTCGCCGTAAACCTCGGATGTCGAGGCTTGGAAAACCCGGGCTTTCACGCGCTTTGCCAATCCGAGGCAGTTGATCGCGCCCATGACGGAGGTTTTTACCGTTTTGATCGGATTGTATTGGTAATGGATCGGTGAAGCAGGGCAGGCTAGATTGTAGATTTGATCGACCTCGATCTTGAACGGATCGGTGATGTCGTGCCGCATGAACTCGAAACGCGGATGATTGAGCAGATGGAGGATATTTTGTTTCCGTCCGGTGAAGAGGTTGTCGAGACAGATCACCTCATGTCCGTCCGAGATCAATCGATCACACAAATGGCTTCCAAGAAAGCCGGCGCCGCCAGTCACTAAAACTCTCATAAATAGGTCCGCTTCGGAGCCTAACGATTATGCATTTTTTGCGCGGAAGTGAAAGCCGAATCGCAATAATGCCTTTTACCGGTGCGTGTTTAAAATTTCGCGGATCGCCGGTTCGAGTCCGTCAGCCATCCGGAGAAAGCCGAGATCGGTCGGATGCGTGCCGTCAACGGTATCTTCGCCATCTTCTCCGAGAAGATTTTCCGACTGAAAATAGTAGAGGTTTTCGTCTCCCTCTTCGATCAGCTGTTCGAAAACTTCCCGCAGGCGGGCGTTCGATGTTTGGTAACGGTTGGCCCGACTCGGAATCAGAAAGGAGGTCGTGTAGGCGACGCTTTCGACAAGAAGAATCGGTGTTTCGGGATGTTTTTCCCGGAGGATTTTAACAAAATTCGTGAGTTTTTCGCTGACCTCGCTCGGAGCAATATTCGGCAACGGATCGAGGACGAAAAGCGAAGGATCGAGTTCAGCGATTAACTCGGCAACTTCCGGTTCGCCTCTGCCATTTCCGGAGAAACCGAGATTGATCAACGGATCATCGAAGCGTCTTCCGAGAATCGCCGGATATGCCATTCCCGGGCGCGATGCACATCCGCCTTGCAGGATCGAAGTGCCGTAAAGGACAACTGGTTTCAGATCACTTTGGGGACTGTCCTCAAGCGTGTAGCCGGTTGGAATCCCGATTTCGATCGATTTAATGCCGTTGTAAAGAGGGAAATAAAGACGGAATTCGCGGGTTTCGGCCGGAAGGTCTTTAAAAAGCGTGCGGTCGTTGGCCACGTCGTTGCCTGGACGACCGACTGCGAGAAATCGCCACTTATTTTCGTGTCGGACGTAAAGATCGAGCCCGCTGACGCCGGTAGCCGGCATGTGATTCATCGCGAGCCGCTCTTTGAGAAGAGTCCAACGGACCCGAAGAGTTGGAGCATCGGTTGTGAATTGGAGATAAAGTCCGGCCGAATCCCGACTCAGATTCCAAACAGGGGGACGGACCAATTCCTGGGCGCGATCGGGCAAACGGGTGAATGGACTCGATGTTTCCTGCCAGCCCTGACCCCGAACATGGAGATCGGTTTCGGAAAACCAGAGCCAATTATCCTGATCGGCATCTGTCGCTTCGTCGGCTCGGACGGCGATCAACGGAAGGAGGAAAACGGTGGTAAAGAGAAAAAATCGGGAGAACAACATACCGTTAGATCCCATTCGGTATTCGGATTAAAACAATCCCATTTTTTGTTCATTCTTTAGACTCGCGCCAAAAACCGAAGCGATCGCCGATGATTTTGAGAAAAGTTTTCCAGTTTGGTGGCAAAGAGTTTCCGTCGTTTTGGAACGAGCAGCGATCAGTCGTTGGGAGACTTTTCCCGAAATCGAGGTGCGGAGGCCTGGTACGTGAGACGGCCGTCCTCATCAAAACCGGCTGCGGAAGTATATGGATGTTCTTTAACATTTCCGGCTTCAAAGATATGAAGGACGGTCCATCCGCGAATTTTCAGATAATCGGAAATCAACGACCGGTGACATCTCCACCAGACGGCTTCGGAGCACATGATCGCCGTTCGGCATCGTTTTGCCTGATCGATCAAAGCCTCGATTCCTTTTTTAAAATCTTCTGATTCAATATGATCGGCGTAGGCCCGGAAGGAAGGATTCCGCCAAGCTGTATTCGTCGAGTTCGTCGCCGGTTTTCGCCGTCCGCCGAGTGCAGGAAAATGACGATAGCCGATCTGGTTTTCTTCAAGGCGGGTGGCCAGCTCCTTCTGATTGTATTGAGGATATCGGCGCGATCCCGGTAGTGCTCGGACATCGGCGAGGATTTCGATTTTCTCATTTTGAAGAGCGGCAAGAAAATCGGAGAAACTTCGGGTCGAATGACCGATCGTCCAGATTGTCATTTATAAAAATCGCATCGATTGGCGCCGGTCGCAATTCTTCGACCGATCTGGTGGATGGTTATTTGCGAATTGGCTTTTTCTTATCTTCGCTTCAGCTTTTCCCAACGACTATGAGATCTTTCGCATGCTTTTTTACCCGTCGGTTATTTCAGGCAATTCTGCTTTCTCTTATCGCGTCATCGACCGTTGGATTTGCCGAAGCGGATTTACCGATTTCTGGTTATCAGACAGCTGCCGGAGCAACGATCCGGTTCGTCGATGCAGCCACCGGGTTCTCTGTCGCTCCTGACGAAGTGATTCAATCGTTGGATGAGTTTTTAGAAAACGTATCGGTAAGGGCGGAAGGTTATCGTCCTTTTAATGCGACGATACCGACGGAAAAGCAGCCAAAACGGCTTCAGTTTGTCCTCGAACCGCTTGTTCGGCCGGAACCGCTTCGTTCCGAATCGATCGATGCGCGCCGCCAGCAGGATGCGACGCTTTTTCTCGGATATGTTGCCGCTGATGAGTTCGGCGGACCTCTTTCCGGCGTTCGAGTCGAATCGTTTCCGTCG
>DATGSL010000142.1:0-12520 GCA_035302665.1 Opitutales bacterium
GATCGCGATCCGCCGGACCCAGGAGATTTACATTTCCAACTGGTACATGGTCGCCGCATTCATGTTCCTGATCACGATCGTCCTCGTAGCTTACATCCCCTTCTGGCAAGATGGTCTCGGGGAAACAATCGTGCAGGGTTACTACATGCACCAAGGTGTCGGCATGTGGTTTATGATGTTCCTTCTCGGACTCGTCTACTACTTCCTCCCCCAACAGCTGAACACGCCGATTTTCTCCTATAGCCTCGGTGTTCTCGCATTCTGGACGCAGATTTTCTTCTACACCGTCATCGGAACGCACCACTTTATTTTTAGTGCGATTCCATGGTGGCTCCAGACCGTTGCGATTGTCGGAAGTGTCGGGATGGTCATTCCCGTTGCCGCCGGAACAACCAACTTCCTTCTCACCTTCCGCGGAAGCTTCCACAAGGTCGGAGGCAGTTACACGCTTCCCTTCCTTCTGGTCGGAATCGTCTTCTACTTCACCGGCTCGATGCAGGGGAGCGCGGAAGCATTGCGGTCGGCGAACAGAATCTGGCACTTCACCGACTTCACCGTCGCGCACTCCCATATCACCATGTATGGGATCATTACCTTCCTTCTTTGGGGATGCATCTACTCGGTTGTCCCGAGACTGACCGGGAAAGAGCCGCCGCACGCGACCGTCGGAGCTCACTTCTGGCTCGCATTGATCGGCCTCATGTTCTACTCGGTGCCGCTGATGTTCGGAGGAACTCTCCGCGGAATGGAGTGGATCAAAGGAACTCCCTTTATCGACACCGTCGTAATGATGGCCCCGTACTGGCTCTGGCGCGCAGTCGGCGGAAGCTTGATGTGGGCATCTCACCTGATCTTTGCCTTCAATCTGTGGGGTATGATCTCCGGAACGAATGCGCTCCAACGATCCACCACAAAAACTTTAGATAAAACTCCTGCTCCCGCCAAAACTGAGCCCGAACTGGTCGGCGCAGCTGAAACAGGAGGAGATCTTTAGAAATGAACTTCCATGACAATCACCGACTTCTGTTCGGAACAGCTCTCGCACTTTTTGTAGTGCTGACAATTGGAGTCGCTATCATGCCGGCGCTCCACAATCAGGCGACTTATCAACCGCTGCCAAATGCAGAACCGCTAAGCGAAAGTGCTTTGGCCGGAAAGATGTCCTATATCGCCAACGGCTGTGTCGCTTGCCACACGCAACAAGTCCGAAATATCGAAATGGACGAGATCTGGGGCGATCGGCCGAGCATCGCCGCTGATTACGCCGGCGCCACACGGACCGACCTCTGGCGAAACACAGCGACGCTGATGGGAACCGAGCGTACCGGTCCCGACTTGATGACTATAGGTTCACGTCAGCCAAGCCAGGCATGGCACCTGATCCACCTTTACAACCCTCGCGCAGTTGTTCCCGACTCGATCATGCCCGCTTACCCGTGGATGTTTGAGGAAAAACGGGAAGCCGAACCAGGCGATGTCGTTGTAAATATGGAAAACCGCTTCAAAAGAAGAGGCGGAGGCGTCGTCGTCGCCAAACAGGAAGCTCTCGATCTCGTCGAGTATCTTCTTTCTCTGAAACATACGCCGCTGCCCGACGGTACCGCTACCTTTATTCCAGATCCGCGGAGATCCTCCTCGGGCGGCGACACCGATACCGGTCTGTCGGCTTCAGGCCCCGATGGCAGCGCACTTTATGCCGCCAATTGTCAGGCATGTCACCAAAGCAGCGGAACCGGACTTCCCGGAGCCTTCCCACCGCTTAAAGATAGCGGGATTGTCCTCCAGAGTCCCGACACAATGGTCGCCATCCTGATGAAGGGTTACAACAGCCGGAAGCTGGCCGGATATCCGGAAATGCCGCCGATCGCTGTCCAAAACAACCTTGATAATGAGGAGATCCACGCAATCATCAACTACGTGCGCAACAGCTGGGGCAACAGCGCACCCGAGGTCTCTCTGGACGAAGTCAACGAACTTGTAGAAAAACATTCACCATGAGAAAACGATTCTTTTTACTACTAGCCTCCATCCTGTTCATCCCGGGGATTGCCGTCGCCTGTGAGGTCTGCAATCCCGGACAGGCGGAGTTCTTCCGCGAACTAACACATGGTCTCTCGCCGCGCGGAATCATCGATTGGATTCTTGTCGCAGTCACTGCGGTGATCGTTGTCATCACGTTCATCTATTCGCTGAAATTCCTCCTCCGTCCGGGCGAGAAAAACCACGATCACATCAAACGGACCATCCTTGCCTTTGAAAACAGTGACCACTAAAACCGAAGCCGCACAGCCGGCATCCAAATCTTCCGTGCACACGAAAGCTACAGTCACCCTTTTCCTGGATGATAATCCCGAACCACTCGGCGAATTCCAGTCACCGGTGACCTTCGATCTCGATACGCACAAACTTCCCGACGGACCGCACACTCTCAAGATCGTCAGCAAGGATATCAACGGACGCGAGGGTATCCGGATCATTCCATTCGTCGTCCGAAACGGCCCGGCGATCGACGTCGAGGGACTGAAAAACTCCGACACGGTCGATGGCGTTTTGCCTCTAATGATCAACGCCTACGGCCGCGGAGATCAGGATAAATTCATGATTTACGGTAGTGAAAGCCCTCGGGGCATTCCGACCTGGGTCATGATTATCATTATCTTCTTCACCGGCTGGGCGATGTACTATTCGATCCGTTACCTTTGGGGGATCTGATCGAACACCGGAAATCCGTCAGGAATCTATTCAGGAAAATTTTCCGACCGAAAGGTGCGGATCCGGCCATCACGAACGGCCACGATCCGCACCTCCACGTCGGAAATTGAGTCGATAAGCGTTATCCCTTTCTCCACCCCAAGAACACTCACCGCCGTCGCAAGGCTGTCCGTTAAAATTCCCCTCGGACCAATCACCGTTACCGAAATCCGCTCCTCCAATCCGACTCCCGTCCGAGGATCGAGTATATGGGAATAACGTTTTCCTCCGATTTCAATAAATTGCTCCGTGTCCCCCGATGTTGAAATCGCACAATTTCGCAAACTCACGATCTGACTGATCTGCGAGCGGCTCCGATTGATCGAATCGACTCCGATCTTCCACCCGTCCTCTCCCGGCGGTGACTCCCCCAAAGCAATATCACCGGCCGCGGCAACCATCGCCCGCGAAAAACCGCGCTCCCGCAAAACTCGCAGCGCTTCATCGGCAGCAAAACCTTTTGCAATTCCCCCGAAATCGATCTGCATATTCGCCCGAAGTAAAGCAACCGTCCTCGCATCCCGGTCGAGCTGAACAAGCTCAAACCCGACCCGCTCCCGCATCTCCGCAATCTTTTCCCGATCCGGAAGCCTTTTTTCCCGACGAGCTTCTCTCCACAAATGGCTCAACGGCCCCACCGTTACATCAAAAGCCCCACCCGTCTGCCGCGAAACCGATTGCGCATATTCAAAAACCGCAAAGAGATCGTCGCTGACCTTCACCGGATTCCCGACCGGTTTCCGCAAAAGACGCATCAATTCGCTCTCCCGATCATAATCGCTCAAAATCGAATTCAGTTCCGCAATTCGCTTAAACCCAGCTCCTGCAGCTTCCTCCGCTTCCTCCTCATTCTCAGCGTAAAGAATGATTTCCATCAGCGTCCCCATCTGAGGCTCCCGAAAAGAAAAACGCTTTAGCTCCGACTGCGCTCCGGCAAAATTGCCGAAAAAGACAACGGCAATTCCGCAGACCAAAACCGAGCGAAAGAATCTCATTCCCGCAAAGAAACCCGACCCTTCACCGGTTCCAATATTCGTACATTTCCTCCGGCGATGGAACCGTCTCCGGCCTCACAATCCGAAAACCGAGCCAGAGTGCATTCGTGTGATACCAAACACTCTGCGGCAGTTGCGGATCCATCATCTTCCAATCACGATCGGAACCTTTCCGCGAAGCGCTCCGAAGTTCAGCCGGTTCGTCATTCCACGAACCGCCTTTAACGACCCGCGGATATTCGCTCTCCGGCTTCGCCCACGGATCGGTTGCCTCACCGAGCATCTCCGAAAACCCCTCGGAACTATAAGCATCGAGCGTCCATTCCCAGACGTTTCCATGCATATCATGCAAACCCCACGGATTCGGTTTCTTCTGCCCAACCCGATGGCTTTTGTAACCGCTGTTTTCCACCGACCACGCATATTCATCGAGAAGCTCGGGATCGTCGCCAAAGGACCAACGGGTCTGCGTCCCTGCTCGCGCCGCATATTCCCACTCTGCCTCCGTCGGCAAACGATAAAAATGTCCGGTATGGGCGCTGAGCCACTGACAAAATTTGTTGGCCGCATGATGCGTCATGCTGATTGCCGGAAAACCTTCCCGTCCCATTCCAAAGGTCATATCAACATAAGGAGGCGTCGGCCGGGAAACTCCATCAACCCGCTCGCCGGAACCTGCATTCCCGCGCTCCGGATACATGAAAAGCTCGAACGCGTCCCACGTCACCGGAACTTTTCCCATCCAAAAAGCCGAAACCGTCACCTCCCGCTGCGGCCCTTCGTCATTTCCGCGCCCTTCTTCCGTCTCCGGACTACCCATCAGGAAAGCTCCAGCCTCGATCGGAACCATTTCATAAAAATGATTCGATCCGGGTATCTCCACCGAATAAACCGCTCGCTCTCCCAACACTTCCTTTTCTTCGGTTGCGAGAATATGAGCATGGATTTCCCTAATGACCTCCATCTCGGCCGGATCGATTTCCAAACCGGAAACGATCCCGAAGAAAGCGGTAAGAGCGATCCCCGCCAGGCAAATCGGAGAAAAGTCTTTAGGAAAAAAACGGCGACGGATTTGAAAGCGCTTCATGAGAGCAACGATTTCAAAACATTTCACCCGCCGCCGCGAGGCAGAAATTCCTATTTCTTCGCCTCTTCCTTCACAGCCTCCGCACCGGCCTCGCTCTCGCCATTGCCCCCTGCCAAAACCTCTCCGGCAGTCGGATGAACTTTCTCCATAATCGCCGCCTGAATCTCCGCAGCGACGTCCGGATTGTCAGCCAGATGTTGTTTCGCCGCCTCGCGCCCCTGACCGATCATGTTCCCCTGATAGGAAATCCACGCCCCGCGCTTTTCCAGGATCTTATTGTCAACACCAAGATCAACAATGGAACCGGTTTTTGAAATCCCTTCGTTGTACATGATATCGAATTCACATTCGGTAAACGGAGGCGCGACCTTGTTTTTCACAACCTTGAGGCGAGTCCGGTTACCGATAACCGCTCCGGAACTATCCTTGATCTGACCGATTCGACGAATATCCATCCGAACCGAGCAGAAAAACTTGAGTGCCCGACCGCCCGGCGTTGTTTCAGGACTTCCGAACATCACGCCGATTTTCTCCCGGATCTGGTTCGTAAAAAGACAGACACAACGCGTTTTGCTGATGATCGCCGTCAGACGACGCATCGCCTGACTCATCAATCGCGCCTGCGAACCGACCGTCGCATCTCCCATCTGTCCGTCGAGTTCAGCGCGTGAAACCAAGGCAGCCACCGAGTCGATGACGATGACATCAATCGCGTTCGAACGGATCAGCGTTTCGGCGATATTGAGCGCATCTTCGCCGGAATCGGGCTGGGAAACGAGCAAGTCGTCGAGATTGACCCCGAGAACTTTGGCATAGCGCGGATCGAGCGCGTGCTCCACATCAATGAAAGCGGCGAGTCCGCCTCTTCGTTGCACCTCCGCAATCAGACTGAGCGCGAGCGTTGTTTTTCCGGATGATTCCGGACCGTAAATTTCGGCCGTTCGTCCCATCGGCAAACCGCCGATCCCGAGAGCGAGATCAACTGCGAGCGAGCCGGTCGAAACCGCTTCAACATTCATCCTGCTCTGCGAACCGAGCCGCATCACACTCCCTTCACCAAATTGCTTGGTGATCGAAGAAAGGGCGAGATTCAGGTTCTTATCGCGCTCTTCAAGAGCTTTTTTCGTATCGGCATTCTGTGTTTTCAGTGCAGTTTCTCTGGCCATGGTAAAATGATTTTATGAGGGTATAAGCTATCGAAATCGATTTCGAAAAGGAAAATCTTGGATGCCTGTTTCCGGAAGGCAATGTTTAAAACGTGAAAAAATGATCACCACCTCGAGATTTGACCGATCCCGCTCCAATCGCTATTCAATAGGAATGATCAAACCGCTGCCGAAAATCTCTCTTTTCGCATTTCTCCCGGTTTTTCTTTCCGGATGCATCCACGTAAACCTCTCATCTCAATCCGTCCAACCTCCAATCGATGATTCGGAAGGAGTGGTTTCCAAAGGAAACGCGGCAGCCGAATTGTTGGTAAAACCGGAAACCTTACTTCCGGACGGCGAAGTGATCATTCAAGTCGCAAACCGCGGCGAAACCGCGCTCGAATACGGAAGACCTTTCTCCGTCGAGAAATGGACCGAAGAGGGTTGGCGCGAAACCGAAGCCTCTCAAAACTCTTTTTGGACGATGGAGCTCCTTCACCTGGAACCTGGCGAAACCGGCGTCGAACAAAAGTGGCCTTTCCCCGACGAAACTCCTGCACCGGCCCGCTACCGGATCTCAAAACTGGTCCATTCGCAAACCGATTCACGCGAACCTCTCGTCATCCGCGCCCAAATCGAAGTAAAAGCTCCGGCCAACTAAATTTCGATTTCCCGCCCAAGCTTCGAGGATTTGTAAATTCCTTCAAGAATCTTGATTACCTGAAGGCTCTCATTCCAGGGAACCGGCGACGGTTTCCCGTTCCGAATCGCATCGACAAATGCATGAACTTCTTCCGTGTGAGATGGATGCAAACCGGTCGTTGGCCGAACCTTTCCGTCGACAAGAACCCGGTTGACGGCCGTTGAAAACTCCCCACTCGGCCACTGCAAACTTCCTTCGGTTCCGAAGAGCATCACGCTGATCTCTTCCGTTTCCTTTTGATGCTGCAACCAGGAGGTTTCAACCACCATCGTTCCCCCACTCTCAAAATGAACAAATCCACAGGCAAAATCCTCGACTCCAAAAAGTCTCCGATCCCACTCACCCCAGCCGCCGGGAATCGAAAAACCTTTCGCGAAATTCACCGCTGTTTTCCCTGATACCCGAACCGGTTTCGGAAATTTCATCAACCAAAGCGCCAGATCGAGCGCATGAACTCCAATATCCATGCACGGACCGCCGCCGCTGAGCTCCGGATCGATAAAACCGGACATCGGCGGCAGAAGATTTCTCCGAATCGCATGGACTCGCGCATGATAAACCGCTCCCAAATCCTGTTTTTCCAAAAATTGTTTCGCGGCAACAGCCTCCGGAGAAAAACGAAGATTTTGGGCAACCATTAAAATGCCTTTTGCCTTCTCCGCAGCCTCACCGATTCGCCGAATCGAGTCGGACGTCGTCGCAAGCGGCTTTTCGCAAAGTACATGTTTCCCCGCTTCAAGCGCCTCCATCACGATCGGCGCATGAAGCGTATTCGGCGTCGCAACATCGATGATATCGATCTCCGGATCATCAATCAGTTTTCGATAATCCTCATGAAGCTCCCCGATCGGAAAATCGCGCCGGAGATTTTTAGCCGTTTGCAGATTCACATCACACGCGGCGGCAACTTCCACATCGGAAACGGTCTGCCAAGCCGGCAAATGATAAAGCCGCACCACGGTTCCGCAGCCGACAACCCCGACTTTCAGCTTCGTTGCCATGCCTGATTCAATACAAGAAGGCATTCGCTGACAAGTCCATCTGCCAGCCCGGCTACTTTTCCTTCCGAATCCGCTTCAATTCCCGCCAACGGGCAAGACGCTCTCCGATCGATTTTTCCGCACCGTTCGGTTTCGGTTGATAAAATTGTACCGGCTTTTCCAGATATTCCTGGCCCGAAATCGCCTCCGGATAATTGTGGCTGTAAAGATAATCTTTTCCGTGCCCGGCTTCTTTCCCACTCTTACTATGAGCATCCCGCAACCAAAGCGGCACCCGTTGAACCGGCTTCTTCCGGATTTCCTCCTTCGCCTTTCCAAGCGCCTCCGTCGTGGAATTGCTCTTCGGAGAACTCGCCAAAAAAACAACCGCATGTGCAAGATTCAGTTCGCATTCCGGCAATCCCACAAAATCACAAGCCTGATGCGCCGCAACGGCCACCGACAGCGCATGCGAATTCGCCAATCCGATATCCTCCGATGCAAAAATCACCAGCCGACGCGCGATAAATCGCGGATCTTCCCCACCGGCCAACATCTTCGCCAACCAATAAAGCGCCGCATCAGGATCGCCTCCGCGCATGCTTTTGATAAATGCCGAAGCTGTATCGTAATGCTCGTCTTCGTCCGCATCGTAACGGATCTGTCGCTCCGCAGCAAAAGCCCGCAAATGATCAACCGTGATCTCCGTTCCTTTCGGAACTCCCTCAACCACAACCTCCAACGCATTGAGCGCCCGCCGCAAATCGCCGTCGCACAATTGCGCCAGATCGGCCAAAACAGTCTCGTCCGCCGTGCAACCGGTTTTCCCCAACCCGCGTTCCTCGTCCCGAAGCGCCCGATCAAGCGCCTGCGAAACCTCCGAAATACTCAGCGGCTCCAGCCGAAAAAGATGACTGCGACTGACCAGCGGCGCATTGATATAAAAACCGGGATTGTGCGTCGTCGCCCCGATCAACCGAATAAATCCTTCCTCAACATCCGGAAGCAAAAGATCCTGCTGCGCCTTGTTGAAACGATGGATCTCGTCGATAAATAAAATCGTCTTCGAATCGGCTCTACTCCGCGCCGTCTGCAAAATCTGCCTCAATTCCGCCACGTTCGACTGAACCGCATTCACGCGAACAAATCGCCCTTTCGTCTCGTTCGCAATCACATGAGCCAAACTCGTTTTCCCACATCCCGGCGGTCCATAAAAAAGAAGACTCCCAAAACGATCGGTCCGAATGAGCTTATACAACAACCCGTCCTCGCGCAGCAGATGACGTTGACCGATTATATCGGCCAGCTTTTGCGGACGCATCCGAGCCGCCAACGGACGGTTTCCCACAACCGGCTCCCGCGATTTTTCCACTCCTCCGCTATCACCAAATAAATCAAATTGATCACTCATCATCGCTTCCCGCGGCCCGTTTTCTCCTGCGGTTTCCAAGTTCTCTCTTTTCAAGATGCACAGAAATCCGAAACCGGGCAATGAAACTCAAAATTGCCGCAACTCGCCGCCGAATGTATTCGCCAAAAGACGCATCCCTTCCGCATCGCCCGGCTTCATTTCAAAACCGACAACATGAATCCGAACCTTTCTTGTTGTACCAAACTCCTGCTGCAAGCGCTGCAATGTTCGGTGAAATTCCCGATGCGGAATCTCCGGATAACGATAATTTCCGGGCGTTCCCTCCCTTCGGTTCAACTGCCCATCCGTCAAAAGAAAGATAATCTCCGGCTCAAAAGCCAACGCCGCTTCAAAGGCCGCTTCGTGCCCGTAAAAACGTTGGCCGATCCGCGCTTGCGGATTTCCACGTAAATTCGCCGGCACCCATTCTCGCACCGCCTCCTTGTTTCTCTGCGTCGCCGGAGCAAGAAAATCCTCGAAAACACGGACGCCCTGACTGAATTGAACGATCCCAAAAAGAGCCGACGATTCGAGTCCCGAAACCAGATTGATCATCTCATCCTGAATTCTCCCGATGGTCACCCCGCGAGCAGCCGCTTTTTTCACCACCGAAACCGACGTATTGACGACAATCACGATCCGCTGACCGGAGTCCTCAATTCCGAAAAAAGAAGCCGAAGAATCTTGGCTTTGTCCCAACATTCCGGTCAAAGCAGCCGTTCCAAGAAGCGCGCGGGCATCGATCGGCGCCATTTCCGAACTCTCGACCGGATCAAAATCGGCATCCGACAACGCAGGCATCGGAGGCAATCCGTCCGGCAAAAGAAGATCGGCTGCCAATCGTTCGATCGCCGGAGGACTCGCCGTTACCTGCTCAAATTCCGCCAACGCCATCCGGTGCTCGAGCTCCCGTTGCGGAAGATGAATCGCAGGACTCGCAACGAATTCCGGCTCGCTTTTTTGCGTCGGAATCACAACAACGATGAAACTCGTGACAAGCAAAAGACAGCTCTGGACCACAAAGGCCAGCAAAAGAGGCTTGGTCCGTTTAAGCTTCGGCTTCCGGGACTTCACAGGGGCAGTTCGTGTCATGGACGAGGTAAGAATCAGAAAAAAGCATACATACCTGTCAGTCCCAAACCAGCCGAAAATCGGATCCGCGGCCCCGCTGCCGCTTTCCCGATCTCAATTGAGAAGTATATAAGAGTAAGCAAAAGCCAAAACAAGGACAAGAACCCGGACCAACTGCTCGGCAAGCGACAGCCGTTCATCATTCTTCCGAATCTGCTCCGGATTCTCCAAAGACTGTAAGTCGTTTTTCATCCGCCCACACAAGCTACCTGCACAGCCGACAAAATCCATCGGGCGCAGACCTGAAAAAAGCGTGCGTTCTCCGATGATCGGCGCATCAGTCACGGAAAACCGACTTCCGTTCTTGTCATTTGAAACCGAAAGGAAAACGCTCGCGATCGTGCCGCAGAATCACGTCCACAAGATTCATCCGCTCTATTTCCTGCCGCTTCTTCCGCTGCGGATCATTATCTGGCTGTGGATGCGGACGTTGCGCTACAAGATCTCCGACGAATCGCGCGCTGCACTCACCGACATCAGCGAACCGTCGATCCTTCTCTTCTGGCACAACCGGCTACTGATCATTTCCGAAATCTTCCAACGCTTCCGACGCCGTCGCCACGCCTATGCACTGATCAGCGCGAGCAAGGACGGCGCTTGGCTCGCCGCTTTTTGCGCTCTTTTCCGTGTTCGAAATGCCCGCGGATCGAGCAGTCGACGCGGTTCGGCGGCCCTGAAAGAACTCTTAATGCGCCTCTCTTCCGGTAACGATGCCGTTGTGACCCCGGACGGCCCGCGAGGTCCGATCTACAGTTTCAAACCGGGAGCAGCCGCGCTCGTTCAACGAAGTCAGGCACGGGTCCTCCTCATCGGCTCGCGTTCCTCCCGCGCCTGGCGCCTGAAGAGTTGGGATCGTTTTTTTATTCCCCTTCCCTTTTCAACCGTGGAACTCATTTGCAAATTCGTTCCGGCCGCAGATCTGCCTTCCGAAATCAACGAATGCGCAGAGATTTTGAAGAAAAAACTACTCGAGATCAGCGACGAGTAAAAAAGTAAAACGACTTAAAAAGCCGGAGAAATAAGATTCGCCCGACCTGGTTTCGCAACAATATTTTCGCCCTGAGCCCAGACTTCGTCGTTGATCAAAATCTTGAATTCGAAAGGCTCCGTCGCGTTTTCCGACGTCCACTCCCAACAATCGGACCCCTTGCAACTCATGAGAGCTCCCGTCTCCCAGCTGAGCCCGGCTCCTTCTCCGCGAATATACAACTGATTGCCAAAACCGACGTCGATCATCGCAACAACCGTCGTTTCCGGCCGTTTATCAACAGACGCAGAGGGCGCCACCTTTCTGCGCGAAGCCCGCGACACCTTCGCAGTCGATTCGCGAACCGCTTTTTTTGCCGCCGACTTTACCGTTTTCAGCGCTTTTTTCGCAACTTTCGGCGCCGATTTTGCCGATTTCGCCACCTTTCCCGTTGTTTTTGGGGTTGTTTTTTTCGCTTTCGCTGCGGGCTTACTGGTTTTTTCGTTCATGAATGGAGATTCGGTTTAAAGCACCTTCTCAGTAAAACAACAGTGCTCGCGCGGGTCAATCCGTTTACCTTCTCAACAGCTCGCCGTTTTCACCGCCAAAACGGGAAGTCCTTGCATTTCCAACGGAAGGTTTTTTGATAATTTTAACAACCTCGTTTCGAATTCCCACAAAACAAGACGGAGCGCAATCAGGGCTTTGTCCCCACCTTTCAAAATCGGAATTCGCAAATTCGACCATGAGCGACTTTACCTTTCTTCATTCGGCAGACATCCACCTCGACAGTCCCTTGCGCGGACTCGAACGATACGAAGGCGCCCCGGTCGAGGAGATCCGAAACGCTACGCGGAGCGCATTCACAAAACTCGTCGACCTCGCCCTCAAAAAATCGGTCGATTTCGTCATTATCGCCGGCGATATCTACGACGGCGACTGGCGCGACTACAACACCGGACTCTTTTTCATCAGAGAAATGGGCCGGCTCCGCGAAAACGAAATTCCCGCCTATATCATCGCCGGCAACCACGATGCAGCGAGCGTCATCACCCGCCAACTCCAGCTTCCCGCCAATGTTCATCGATTTTCGAGCGCGAAGCCGGAAACTCTCCACATCGAAGAACTCGGAGTCGCACTACACGGACAAAGTTTCGCAACCCGGGCCGTCACCGAAGATCTAAGCGAAAATTATCCGCAGGCCGTCGACGGTTTTTTTAATATCGGAATCCTCCATACATGCGCAACCGGTCGGCCCGACCACAACAACTACGCCCCCTGCACAATCGCCGGCTTATCGTCAAAAGGATACGATTACTGGGCGCTCGGACATATCCACAAGAGGGA
>DATGSL010000143.1:0-4467 GCA_035302665.1 Opitutales bacterium
TAGATGGGCGTGAGCAAAGTATTAGGAATTGATCTAGGAACTACCAACTCATGTATGGCCGTCATGGAAGGTGGCGAGCCGGTCGTAATCCCGAATGCGGAGGGTGGCCGGACGACTCCCTCGATTGTGGCGTTCGCTAAAAACGGGGAGCGCCTTGTCGGACAGGCGGCGAAGCGGCAAGCTGTCACCAATCCCCAGAACACGATTTTCTCAGCCAAGCGTTTAATCGGTCGCAAGTTTAGCGAAGTTCAGTCTGAAGGCGAGCGCCTGCCCTACAAAGTTGTTGAAGGAAAAAACGGCGATGTGGCGATTGAGGCTCAGGTCGGTGGTGAAACGGAAGTTTTTGCACCCGAACAGATTTCCTCTTTTGTCCTCGCGAAGATGAAAGCCGATGCGGAGGCTTATCTCGGGGAAAAAATCACCCAGGCCGTCGTCACAGTTCCGGCTTATTTTAACGATTCGCAGCGTCAGGCGACAAAAGATGCCGGGGCGATCGCCGGACTCGAAGTTCTCCGTATCATCAACGAGCCGACCGCAGCGTCGCTTGCCTACGGCTTGGAGAAAAAGTCGGACGAAAAAATCGCGGTTTATGACCTGGGTGGAGGAACCTTCGACGTTTCCATTCTCGAGATCGGCGATGGGGTCTTTGAGGTCAAAGCGACCAACGGGGATACGCATCTCGGAGGAGACAATTGGGATGATGCGATCATCGATTGGTTGGTAGCCGATTTTCAGAAGGAGCAGGGGATCGATCTTCGGAAGGATCCGATGGCTCTCCAGCGCTTGAAGGAAGAGGCTGAGAAAGCAAAAATCGCCCTTTCCTCCACGCAGGCGGTCGATATCAATCTTCCGTTTATCACCGCTGATTCAAGTGGCCCGAAGCATTTGAACGTTCAGTTGACGCGTTCAAAATTCGAGCAGATTTGCGAAGATCTCTTCAAGCGGACTCTTCCTCCTTTCCAAAATTGCATGAAGGACGCCGGACTCGAGTCGAACGAGATCGACGAGCTCGTTTTGGTCGGTGGAATGACCCGCGTTCCGAAAGTGATCGACGTCGTTCGCGATCTTGTTGGAAAAGATCCTCATAAAGGGGTGAATCCCGACGAAGTTGTCGCGATCGGTGCCGCGATTCAGGGGGCCGTGCTCAAAGGAGACGTCCGCGATGTTCTTCTGCTCGACGTCACTCCGTTGACGCTCGGTATCGAGACGGCCGGAGGTGTTTCCACGCCGATGATTCCGCGCAACACCACGATTCCGACGAAAAAGGCGCAAACGTTCTCGACCTTTGCCGATAATCAGCCGTCGGTTGAAATCAAGGTTCTTCAAGGTGAGCGTCCGATGGCGCAGGACAACAAGATGCTCGGCAATTTCCATCTCGATGGGATTCCGCCCGCACCGCGCGGCGTGCCGCAGATCGAGGTTGCCTTTGATATCGATGCCAACGGAATTCTCCACGTTTCCGCCAAGGATCTCGGAACGGGAAAAGATCAGAAGATCAGTATCACCGGCTCATCGGGGCTTTCGCAGGAAGAAGTCGAGCGTCTGACCAAAGAAGCGGAACTTCATGCCGAGGAAGACCGCAAACGGAAAGAAAAGGTCGAGACGAAGAACCAGCTCGATAGTCTCGTTTACCAGATCGATAAGCAGCTCAAGGAGCTCGGCGACAAAATTCCGGACGACAAAAAGAAGCCGATCGAAGAGGCACTCGAGGAAGGTCGAAAAGCGCTTGAGTCTGAAGATACCGACGAGATGAAGGCGGTGATCGAGAAGCTCAATCAGGCGATGTCCGAAGTTGCTTCCGATATCTACAGCCAAGCTGGAGCCGAAGGCGCCGCGGCACCCGAAGGGGATGCTGGCGGGGCAGGCGAGCCTCAGGAAAAAGACGATTCACAGGAAGATGTCGTCGATGCCGACTTCGAAGTCATGGATGACGAGAAGGATAAGGAATAAAAGCCTTTAACCTGTTCGATTTTTTACTTTTGGCACAGGCGCGGCCGTTTGCGTCGCGCCGGCCATTCTCTCCGCAATCAATACGTAATCAAAAAACATGAGTACTACAGAGAAATCTAAAATTAAGCCACTAGGCGATCGTGTTCTGGTAAAGCACATCGAAGAGGGCGAACAAGTTCGAGGCGGGATCATCATTCCCGATTCTGCGAAAGAAAAACCGCAGGAAGCCGAAGTCATCGCACTCGGCAGCGGCCGGAAAGATGAGAGCGGAAAAGCTCAGCCTTTCGAAGTAAAGGTTGGCGATCGCGTCCTCATCAGCAAATACGGCGGCACCGAGGTCAAAATCGACGAGCAAAACTATCTCCTTTTGCGCGAAGACGATATTCTCGGCATCATCGAATCCTAAATTTTCAATAAGGAGACTTACATACAATTATGGCTAAACAATTGCTATTCGACGAGGCAGCTCGCAACAAGCTTCTAAAGGGCGTTGAGGCTCTCTCCGGAGCGGTCAAGGTCACCCTCGGACCGAGAGGCCGGAATGTTGTCATCGACAAAAAATTCGGCGCGCCGACCATCACCAAAGATGGTGTCACCGTTGCCAAGGAAATCGAACTGAGCGATCCGTTCGAAAACATGGGCGCTCAAATGGTCCGCGAAGTCGCTTCCAAAACCTCCGATACCGCAGGTGATGGTACCACGACCGCAACCATTCTCGCCGAATCGATCTACCGCGAAGGTCTGAGAAATGTCACCTCAGGCTCCAACCCGGTCTATCTCCAGCGCGGAATTGAGAAAGCGGTCGCAGCAGCAGTTGCAGAACTCGCGAAGATCAGCAAAACGGTTGAAACCCGCGAAGAGGTCCGCCAAGTCGCGACCGTTTCCGCAAACTGGGATACTGCGATCGGTGAAATCATCGCCGATGCGATGGACAAAGTCGGTAAAGACGGAACCATCACGGTTGAAGAGGCGAAATCGATCGAAACCACCCTCGACGTCGTCGAAGGGATGCAGTTCGACAAAGGCTATCTCAGCCCTTACTTCTGCACCAACACCGAGACGATGGAAGTCGCGCTCGAGGATGCCTACGTGCTGATTCACGAAAAGAAGATCAGCAACCTCCAGGACCTCCTGCCACTCCTCCAGTTGGTCGCCAAACAAGGCAAACCGCTCTTGATCATCGCTGAGGATGTCGAAGGCGAAGCTCTCGCAGCTCTCGTCGTCAACAAACTTCGCGGCACGCTCAACGTTTGCGCCGTCAAAGCTCCCGGCTTCGGCGATCGTCGCAAAGCGATGCTCGAAGATATCGCAGTCCTCACCGGCGGCCGCTGCCTGACCGAAGATCTCGGAATCAAACTCGAGAACGTTCAGCTGAGCGACCTCGGAACCGCCAAGCGGATCAGCGTCGACAAGGAAAACACCACGATCGTCGAAGGTGGTGGATCGACCGGAGACATTCAGGGTCGCGTGAAGCAGATCCGTCACCAGATCGAGGAAACCACTTCCGATTACGACCGCGAAAAGCTCCAGGAGCGTCTCGCAAAGCTCGCTGGTGGTATCGCCGTCATCAATGTCGGTGCTGCGACCGAGCCGGAGATGAAAGAGAAGAAGGCTCGTGTTGAGGACGCTCTGCACGCAACCCGTGCGGCTGTCGAAGAAGGTATCGTCGCCGGCGGAAGCGTTGCACTTCTCCGCACCATCGGTGTGATCGAGGCTCTCGACGTCACCGAGGATGAGAAAACCGGTTCGCAGATCGTTCGCCGCGCCATCGAGGCACCTTTGCGTCAGCTCTGCCAAAACGCGGGACTCGAAGGCTCGTTGGTTGTTCAGGAAGTCCTGAGAAAGACCGGAAACGAAGGTTTCAACGTCAGTACCGGCAAATACGAAGATCTCGTCAAAGCTGGTGTTGTTGACCCGACCAAAGTTACACGGACAGCCTTGCAGAATGCGGCCTCTGTCGCTGGCCTCTTGTTGACCACCGAGTGTATGATCACCGATCTTCCTGAGAAGGATGGCGGAGCTGCTCCAGATATGGGCGGCATGGGTGGAATGGGCGGCATGGGCGGAATGGGCGGCATGATGTAAGCTCGCTACTTCCGAAACGAATCCGTTTCACGAAGCGCCTCTCCTGCAAAGGGGAGGCGCTTTTTTTAATGGTTTTCTTTAACCGCGGATTTCGCGGAAAATAGGGAGCAGGGATGGGAAGAGGTTTTTTAACCGCGGATGACGCGGATCAGCGCGGATGGTTGGATGGTGAATGGGAAAGATGTGGGAATAAGGAA
The DNA here is from genome assembly GCA_035302665.1 of Opitutales bacterium. Lineage (GTDB taxonomy): Bacteria > Verrucomicrobiota > Verrucomicrobiia > Opitutales > T3Sed10-336 > DATGSL01. Next base: position 4,233 of record DATGSL010000143.1, read on the forward strand.
GAAAGAGGACTTTTAACCGCGGATTTCGCGGATGGACGCAGAGGAAGAAAAGATATCTTTACGAAACCGAAATTCTTTCCGGTTTTTCCTGCCTTATTCGAGCAAGAATCCGATCGTAAATCGCCTCTGGGGAGAGGCCGTAGGCTTCGCGCAGCGATTCGACCGATGAACCGTGATCGACAAATTCATCGGGCCAGCCAATTCGCTCGACAGCTACGTTGCGACGGGCGTCCAT
>DATGSL010000144.1:0-6839 GCA_035302665.1 Opitutales bacterium
CACCTGCATCACATGCCCTTCGGCTACAGTGTCGTCAGGCTGATGAGCCATTGCCTCGTGCTGATGGGGATCAAAAGGTTCACCGAGTGGATCGATTTCGGAGACTCCGTTTTGCTCAAAAATCGCCCGGATCTGATCGCCGACCATCGCAAATCCTTGCGCGACGTTCTTTGCTTCCGGATGATTCGCGGCCGTCTGCAAGCCGAGAGCGAGATTATCGAGAACCGGTAAAAACTCCTCGATCAGGGAAGCCGTCACATGTTTGCGCAACTCCTCCTTCTCGCGGGTCATCCGCCGCCGATAGTTTTCCCAGTCAGCAACAGCGCGGAGATAGCGTTCGTGGTTTTTCCGGCTCTCCTCCTTCGCTTGCTCCAGCTGAGCTTCAATGGTCAGAGGCTCTTCAGCAGGAGTCTGCTCCTGCGAATCGGACGCAGGTGATTCCGTCGAAACGTCTTCCGAATCCACCTGCGAATCTTTCTGCTCTTCCGCTTTCGATTGGTTCTTGTTAGTCATTCGGATCTAAAAAGGTGTAAAGAATAAACAAGGAATGGTTTTTAGCGAGAAGGAATGTGGTTCTCGAAATTCACAATTGAATCCTCCACCATCACCCCCCTCTTCATTTATCGTAAACCTCAAGTCACAGAGTGACAGGGATCTTCCCCATTTGTGCCATTGATCTTATTCCAAATCATGGCGGGCAGGAAGGTTGCAAAAATGGTGTCGATGGCCGGTGACAAACCTGCTGCCACGCAACGCTCAAAAATGGCGCTGCCAACAAGCAGAAGATCGTATACATCTTCAAACTCCTGCGTCAAATCGAGATGATAATCGCGCCGATCGCCCTGCCCATCACGAAAATCGACCGTCGATACCCGATCTACCTTTACCGTTAGACGCCGGATGTGCAACGCTCGCTGATGTTTTTCGATCGCAGCTTCATCGATCTTCGTCTTCTCCTCGATTCCGGCGCGAAATTGCTCGATATTGACGACGCCCGATTCGGCACGAATACCCGTTATCTCCCGCAGATGAATGAACAGCTCGCGAACCCGGACCGTTCCTCCCATCAGAGACGTCGGCGACAGATGCCCTTTCGCCTCAACCAAAGAAAGAAAAGGCCTTAGAGGAAAGATTTCCGGATTCTGAATGTCGAGTCCGGCGATCCGAAACCGTCCGGTCAATGGATTTCCTTTCGCCAACTTGGTTACTATAGGAAAACCGGTCCTCTGTGCCAACGGTTTTAGAAGTAGGTCTTCAATCGAAAACATTGCTCAAAAATATTTAGTCATTATCGGAAAACGCGAAGCGCCAAATCGGCAGCCTCCAACTAATCCGAAAGCCGATCGTCAGACGAAATCAGAGGTCACCAAAAGAACTCCCGGCTGGACCGTCTCGATCTCAAAATCGGCTTGATACGGAAGAAGACAGTTATCGCCGGTTCCCGCATTTTCAACCCCATCATCGCCGGAAATCCGGAATTCCCCCGAAATCACATGGACCAGCCGCGGAGATTCTTCCTTTGCAAACCCGATTCTCCTCCGCTCCTTCATCTCGTATTTTTCGATTTTAAACTCCTCGCAGCTCGCCAAAAGCGAATCGCCATCGACCGGCTTCATCGACTTCGGTTCAATATCGTCGAAATCGATCGACGCAAGCGATTCGTCCACATGAAGTTGTCGCGGTTTTCCATCGAGTCCAACCCGCCCCCAATCGTAAACCCGGTAGGTCGTGTCCGAGTTCTGCTGAATTTCCAAAATCAAATTCCCTCCATCGATCGCGTGAATCTGTCCACTGCGGACCAAGATCGATTCTCCCTCCACAACCTCAAATCGATGCACATACTCCTCCAGCGTCTGCGCCTCGATCGCTTTCTCAAAATGTTCACGGCTCGTTCCTTCTTTCAAACCGACGATCAGCCCGGCACCGGCTTCCGCTCGGGCGATGTACCAATTTTCCGTCTTCGGCTCCCCATTTAACTCCTTCGCGACCGCTGCCGGAGGATGGACCTGCAAGCTCAGCCGTTCCCGACAATCGAGCCATTTAACCAAAATCGGAAAGGGCGATTCCGGCAAAAACCGGGGTCCCATGATCTCCTTCGGAAACTCTGCAAGAAGCTCCCGCAACGATTTCCCCCTTGCCGCTCCCCGGGAAACAACCGATTGTGCTTCCGGACGATCGACGATCTCCCAACTCTCTCCAATCGGTGCCGATGTCGGAAGAGTCCGGCCGAGGAAAGTGCGGAGTCCGACGCCTCCCCAAACACGTTCCTGATAAATAGGTTCAAAGAATAATGGGTTTTTCATCAAGATCTGTTATTCAAATTGAACTTGGCAATTTAGGCGATTAACAAAGAGTACCCCGGTAACGAGACGTAGGAAATGGCAAAAACCAAAGTAAAAGACAAGAACTCGAACCCAGAACCCCCAAGTCGGCGCGGAAACTGCCGACCGTTCCGTGGCGCCTTCTTCTTCGTCCTGGGAATTTTGATTTTGGTCGCCCTCTGGCACTTTCATCCGGAACAGGTTGCCGTCAATACGACCGATCCGATCCAAAATCCGGTCGGAAACTTCGGCGTCCAGATCGGATACCATTCGTTCAAATTCCTCGGTGGTGCCGGATGGCTGCTCGCCGTTGCAGCTCTTTATCTCAGCTATATGTATTTTCTGCGCGCCCGACGGATGGGTGCCGTGAAATACTCCGCTCTTTTTGTTGCAATGATCGCCTCGGCCAGTCTGCTAAGTATGCAACAACGGTTTTTCGTTGAAGAAGCTCCACCTGCCGAAACCGAATCGACACGCGAGATCCAACCAGCAAAATTCCCTCACGGACCAGGCGGATGGGTCGGCAGCCTGATCTACGGATCGGCCCAGCCACCGACCGAAGATACAGAAGGAGCAGCGCCCCTTTATTCAGGTTTTCTTCACGATAATCTCGGTACCTTTGGCTCAGCGCTCGTTCTCGGAATCTCGCTGCTCGCAAGCATCCTCCTTCTTATAACCGGCAACGTGACGGAGACCTTCCAGAGTTTTTTTTCAGGTTTCGGCGAACGGCGGAAAAAACGTCTCGAAGAACGGCTCGCCAAACGCGAGGAACGTCAAAAAGAGCGTGAAAAACGCGCTGCCGAAAAAGCCGAAAAACGAAATCAGATACAGAAGGAACGTTCGGAAAAAAAAGCTCCCAAACCGCGCCGAACTCGCTTGAGCGCACGCGAACGACTCGAACAGGAGCTCGATGAGGGAGCCGTCAAACCCGATTTTACCCCCGCTCCTGCACCCGCAGCAGCTCCAACAGCTCCAACTCGCGTTGCAAAGCCAACAAAACCGGCCGCAAAAAAATCGCTCCCACCCGCGGACTCCGTTGTTCAAATGCCGTTGGCGAGCCGAGCCTCCGCCGAACCGGAACCGGCTTCCATCGCACCGAAACCAAAGATTTTCAAAAGCCAAACGCTCCGCAAAGCTCCGGCGCAACTTCCGCAACGGCTCGGCGATCACGTTTTCCCTTCGCTCGACCTCCTCGATAAGCCACAGCCAGTTCCCGCCGACGATCGCGAAAATCACGAGGAAACCGCACAAACCCTCATCGAAACACTGAAAACTTTCGGTGTGGAGGCGACAGTTGACGAAATTCACGTCGGACCGGTCATCACACGTTTCGATATTCTGCCGGCACCCGGAACAAAAGTTTCCCGGATTCAAGGGCTCGAAAATGACATCGCCATGGGCCTCAAGGCACTTGCCGTCCGCATTTTGGCACCGGTCCCCGGCAAAGGTTGTGTCGGTGTCGAGATCCCAAATCGCACTCCTCAAGCGGTGACTCTTCGCGAAATCATCGAATCGGAAGATTGGGTCAATTCTCGCGCCGAAATTCCGATCGGACTCGGAAAAGATGTAAGCGGAAAACCTTTGGTAGCCGATCTCACCAAAATGCCGCACCTGTTGATCGCCGGCTCGACCGGATCCGGAAAGACCGTCTGCATCAACAGCATCATCGCCTCCCTGCTCTATCACGCGACCCCGGACGATGTGCGGTTCATCATGATCGACCCAAAGATCGTCGAAATGAAGGTTTTCAACGATCTTCCGCACATGCTGATCCCGGTCGTCACCGATCCGAAAAAGGTTCCCGGTGCCCTGAAATGGCTCATCAACGAAATGACGCGCCGCTACGAAATTCTCGCAGCGGTCGGCGTCCGAAACATCAACGGTTTCCGCAACTACCGTAAAAAACAGGCGGAGCGGGAAAAAGCCGAACGGGAAGCTGCCGAAGCCGCAGCAGCAGCCGGCGAACCGAATGAAATTGACGGAAATCTGCCCGAAGCCGTCGCGCCGCAGGTCACGCCCGATGGCGATATCGAAATCCCCGATTCACTGCCCTACATTGTCTGCATCATCGATGAATTGGCCGACCTGATGATGGTGGCGCCTGCCGAAATCGAAAATGGAATCGCCCGTCTGGCTCAGCTCGCCCGGGCAGCCGGCATTCACCTGATCCTCGCAACGCAGCGCCCATCGGTCAATGTCATCACCGGTGTGATCAAGGCCAATCTGCCGTCGCGGATCTCCTTTAAGGTCGCCTCACGAGTCGACAGCCGAACGATCCTCGATACCGGTGGTGCCGACACATTGATCGGACGAGGCGACATGCTTTTCCTTCCACCAGGCTCTTCCCGCCTCATCCGTTCCCAAGGCGCTTTTGTTTCCGACGAGGAAATCACGAGCATCGTCGAAGCCCTCAAAGAAAATGGTCCGCCCAGTTATGCGGAGGAGATCCAACAGGCGATCGATTCCGAAGGGAGCGACGAAGATGGTTTCGACAGCGATGGAGAGGAGATCGATGAGCTTTTCGAGGATGCGGTTGAAGTATTGCGCAGCACCAAACGAGCCTCGACCTCCATGCTCCAACGCCGCCTGAGAATCGGTTACAATCGCGCTGCCCGGATCATGGAAGCACTTGAGGACCGCGGAATCGTCGGACCCGAAAACGGCTCGAGCCCGCGCGATATCCTTGTCGATCTGGAATCGCTTTAACATGAATTCGGAAAGCTTGACGTGACTTTAAACTTCCTCACAGCTAGGCGCACACCCATCTCAAAGATGGCCCGTCGCGTTCGACCGCGCCCTTTGGCATTTTAAATAGAAGAATCCGATCACCGGAAGTCATTGCAATTGCACTTCCCAAAACAACATCTTTAATTTTCACAGAGTATGCAAAGCATCGGCGAAAAACTCGAAGAAGCTCGTAAACGCCGCGGTGTCTCTCTCCGCGAAGCTTCCGAGGTCCTTAAAATACGCAGCGAATATCTCGGAAATTTCGAAAACAACTCTTTCGATTTAAACGTTCCCGAAGTTTATATTCGCGGTTTTCTCCGTTCGTACGCCGAATTTCTGAAACTCGACGGCGAAAAGATCATCACCGATTTCAACGCCTGGCGCCTCGGCGAAAGTGCCTTTGTTCGCCAGGAAAAAAGCCGCGGATCGCTCGGGCGAATGGATCTCGATGTTTCCGAGCGCCCTTCTCAACAACCACAACAACCGGCCGAACCAGCCGCCGCTGTTCATTCCCCAACAGAATCCGAAGAAGACGACCCGCTCTTTAATTACACCGGTTTTGATCGAACAAAACTTCTGAAAGGTGCCGGGGCGATCGGCGGCGCTTTGGTCGTTTTGATTCTTGTTGTTGTCGGAATCGTGTCGATCTTCAGCAGCTCTGACGAGGCAACTGCAGCTCCTACAACTTCCGCCCCGATCCCGGCACAGGAATTAACCGTCTTTGCCCGCGGAGGCGATATCAACTCCGTTATCGCAACAGAGGTCGAAACCGGTCAAGAGATTTTCCGCGGCCCGATCCGAGATGGCAACAGGCAGCGGATTCCTTACGACAAGCAAGTGGAACTCCGCTTTTCCAATGCCCAATTTCTCGGACTTGAATTCGAGGGTCGAACCTTGAAAACTGCCGAAGCAAGCGGACCGGGAAGAATTATTTACCCGCCGAACTAATTCCGGCTTCGAGTTTCGAATCCTGATTTCGAAAATTCACACCTCCCTGTACGTCATCGCGTGACAGAGGGCGACGCCGGCCGCATCGGCTTCATCGGTCGCGAGCGTCCGCCCGTGCCCGAGCAAACTCATCACGGTTTTTGCCACCTGTTCCTTGCTCGCCCTTCCGAGGCCGACCACCGCCTGCTTTATGCGAAGAGGTGCATACTCGAAGACCGGTTTTTCGGCGATTGCGGCTGCTGCGATCGCTGCTCCCCGAGCCGCGCCAAGGATCTGCGCAGTCTGAAAATTCTGAACGTAGATCGTCTGTTCCAGCGCCACATGATCGACCTCATAATCGTCCACGATTTGGGCGATATTTTTAAAAATCTCCCCAAGACATTCGGGCATTGAAGCCGATGCTTTCATCCGGACCGTCCGGCTATGAAGCAACAAATGTGGTTTTCTCGGCACAAACTCGACCAGCGCCAGTCCGGTTCCCCGCAAGCTCGGATCGATCCCGAGAACAACTCCCCGAAAGGGCGAACGTCGCCCATCCATTTCATAAGGACTCGGTGATGGAGACGGAAGTTTTCCTTCCAGCTTAGCTTTCCAAAGATCTCGAACAGATGCCATTGAGGGGATCATCGGAAGAAAAAAGCCCCAAACCAAGGCGAAAGAAAGATCCGGGCGAATCTTTGGCACTTCCGCAGATCGATTCGTATCGAGTAGGAGGTCCCCTTGCGGGGACCGTCCTCTCACACCACCGGACGTACGGTTCCGTATCCGGCGGTTCAAGGTGAATCGAACAAGAGACGATGCTGAGTGGCGAGGCTGATCAACCCATGACGGTCAAACCATGAT
>DATGSL010000145.1:0-10923 GCA_035302665.1 Opitutales bacterium
CCATCTGCATTTACCCTCATCGAACTGCTGACCGTTATCGCTATCATCGGGATTCTTGCAGCCATCCTCATTCCGGTGGTCGGTGCCGTGCGGGAGCGCGCCCGCAGTGCTGTCTGCCAGAGCAATCTTCGACAATGGCACACGGCCCTTCTCCTCTATGTGGAGGGCAATGGAGGGCGCATGCCCAACGGGTTTTACGTGAATGTGCCCTCGGGACCGGAGCAATATTGGTCCGGTCGGCTGACGCACTACATGGACTACGACGATGTTTGGGGCAGGCAGTCACCAACCATCCACGGAACCGTAGCCGAATGCCCGACTGATGACAATCCGACGACCTATATCAGCTACGGTGCCAGTGTGAATAACGGCCAAGCCATGAATTCTGATTTCACCTCTTCCGATGCAGCCGCTAATGCAATTTTTGCGGATCACATAATGCCGAGAACGATTCTCTTCGGCGATTCTGCTGGGAGCTGGCATTTAGGTGTTCTCGGCCAGAACGTTAGCTATCGCCATAATAACCGGGCCAACTTCGTTCTTATGGGCGGAAGCATCTACGTTGCATCGGGAGCCGATCCGGAGGATCCGTCGCTTGAGCTCTGGTTGCGGGACCGATAAACCTAGTGTGGTGGCGGCTCCGCGCCCGGGCTTTTGTTGTGGTTTCTTGTTTTGACTTCTGCCAATCAGGAGATTGGCGTTCCCGGGCGCGCCGATCTCCCGATCGGCATAATAGCCGCAGCTCACCGTCGCCGCCCGAGCGCTACCAGAATTTCCATGTTTCGCCGCTGTCGGGCGAAGTGAGAATAGAACGCCCCCAGCCTCTTCCCGGACCGCCGGGCCCAAATGCGTCGTTTCGGTAAAACCAGGAGGTCGACCAATAGTCGTAGTTCACGTGCAGGTCGCCGATTCGATCGACGGTGAGCCGATGGTAATAGATGCTGTAATCGGGCATGGGCGCCGCGACGAGGATTTGCGGATCTTCCCAGTCGCCGTCGGCCGGTTTTCGCTGATGAGCGAGCGCAGCCCACGTTGCACCGCCAAGGTGTTCCTCTCCGACTCTCCAAAGGCGGAAGACCAGGTGGAGGTTGTCCTCGTCGTCGCAGACCAGGCCGACGTAGGTTTGGCGCAGATTTTCTTCACTCGTACGGATGGATTCGGTCCAACCGCCGTAAGCGTCGTTCGGTTCGAGAGAGCGAAGATATTGAAACGGGCGACCGTGAGTTCCGACGACGACGTGCAAATAACCTTTGCTGTCGATGGTAATGCTCGGAGTGTTGTGACCATCGTTCGGCGGTGGGCCGAAATTCATGAAAACCGGCTCTCCGATCTCGCGCGTGTTCCGGTCGTAGGTGGCGACGTAGGCCGGAACCCCGGGAATGTCTTCGAGACTCGCCTCAGGATCCGTTGCCTCTCCCCAGACGACATGGATTTTCTCGTCGCGAGAAACCGCCATCGACGGTACGCCTGAATGCATCGCGGTCCCCAGAGCAAACTGAGTCAATTTTACCGGCTCGTGAAAAACAATTTCCCCGGACGCGGTTTCCTCGGCCACGATCAGCTCCAGATCGTTGGTGGTGCGCCAGCGCACAGCTTGCGGTCGGCGACCGGCAGGAAGATTGCTCCCGCGACTGGTGCGAACCATTCGGACAACAGCCGGCGGGCCTTCAGGTATATTGTGTCCGGTAAATTGCTCGAGATCCCAGGACCGCGACTCGTTTTCACGTCCCTCGATGATGTGCGCCGTGAAGCTTTCGCCCCGATCGGTCGAACGGAGGAGCGCGACGGTTCTGCCCGATCGGGCGAGCACGTAAACATTCCCGGCAGCGTCAAAGGCGACTTTCGAGCCAAGGCCGGTCCAGTTCGACGCGTCGGTCTCCGGCACTGTCTTCGTCACAGCTCGCCGCAGATCGATCGTCGCCCACCCGGAATCGGTTTGGCGATGCAGTTGGCGACCGTTGAGAATGAAACCGCGATTTTCGGGATCGAAGTAAACCTGATTGTCGCGCGGGTAATCCGGCACGTAACCGAATTGCCGATTCTCATGCGCGTACGGCCGGAGAACGAGCGGAAGTTCGATCGCTTTTTCCGCCGGAGATTCTCCTGCTCGCGTGCGCAAGGTTGCGTAGGTGGAAACGCTCGAATCATCCCGCGGGGTCGCACGCAAGTGAACTCGCTGTTCGCCATCGCGTTGACCGGTGAAGCGAATGGAAACTTCCTGACGCTGCCCCGGATCGAGCGAAACTGAATCCTGTTCAAGCTTCGCGTTCCATCGCCGTTCGGGAAATTCGAGCGAAAGGTCGAACGTCCGGGAGCGCGGGGAATTGTTGTGAATGGTGAAAGCGATCGTGCGGGCTTTCCGCGGTTCAACGTAAACCGTCTGCGAATACGGGCTGATCATCCAGCGGTTTTCGGAAAAAGGAAACCAAGAGTCGGCCACCGGAGTCCAGACCGCTTGGTCGGGATAAAAATCGTCCCGCACCCAGCGGGTGAGGCCATCGATTTCAAGATAAAAGCGGGCGCTGGGAATCTCGAGCCGCCACGGTCCATCGCCGCGATCCTCGGAGGCGGGAACGGTGAAAAACACAGAAGCCTCAGGCTCCGATGGAAGTGGATTTCGCATATATTCCCGAATTTCCTTCCGGCGTTCCTCGGCAACCGGAATTTCCGAAACAAGTTTTCCATTGGCATCGTAAAGACGAAACGGACCGGTTTTTGGCAAAAGACCTTCGGCCTCGATGACGAATTCGCCCTTTCGCGGAAGAAAAACGATCTCGGCGGAACGTTCCGGATTGTTCATGACGATCGGCTCGCGATGGCGATCGTCACGATGTCCACGGGCGATCTCGAGAACCCAGCCCGCGGCGTTGGTTTCAATCGACCATTCACTGCGGACTCCGTAGCGATCACCTGGAAAGATAATCTGAAGCAAGTAAATCCCTCGACGTTCGACGTCGGTCCGCAAAACCGCACTTCCCCTTTCCTCCGATCCGGGAATCGTCGCGCTTGCCACCAGTTCCCGGTCCGGACTCAGCAGGATCGCATGCAGATCGCGAGCGCGGGCCAAATTGCGCTTGTGAATACGGATCTCCAACGGGCCCGGTTCGGCAAGCAGATGCGCGCCGCCGGTGCCGATGGTCGCCCATGGGAGATCGGTTTCACCGCTGGTTTGAGCGGCAACTGTCGGAATGATTGCGATTAAAGAGGAAATGAAAAGTAGCGGAAATAGGATCGATCGAATCATGGTCATATTGGTGTATCGTCAGAAGTGATAATGAGTTGCGGCAATTCTGCGTGGATCTCGCGAGAGATAAAATCAGTTGTGTGTGCTTATCAACGCTCAACTTGAAGCGCACGAACCGCAGCATCGGCAAACTTCGCCCGAAAGGGTCCGAGTTTCTGATTATCGCGCGTCGGATGAACGCGGTTCGTAAGCAAGATCAGGTAAATTTCGCGCTCAGGGTCGATCCAGATCGAGGTGCCGGTAAAGCCGGTGTGACCGATCGCTTTTTGCGAAAGTAGGCTTCCCGATGATCCTCTGCCCGAAGCCAATACCCAGCCAAGACCTCGATTGCTGCCATCGTCGCGGCGTTCGGCAAACAGTTCGTAAACTTCCTTCGAGAAATATTCACTTTCTCCTTTCGCCGCCCGCAAAAGCTCCTGCGCAAAAAGCGCCAAATCTCCAGCTGTCGAAAAAAGCCCGGCATGTCCCGTTACACCGCCGCCTGCGCGCGCATTTTCATCGTGAACGATCCCGTGAATAAAACCTTCGCCATCGGGATCGCGCTCGGTCGGCGGAATATTCGTCACAAAGTCGACCGCCGGATTTCGCAAGGTCGACTCCATCCGAAGGGGTTCGAAAACGAGCTTTTTCTCAAGTTCCGCCAACGATTCTCCGCCGGCCCGCGATGCAATTTCCCCAAGGAGAATAAATCCGAGATCGCTGTAGCGGTAACGCGTTCCCGGTCGCACTTCGAGCGGAGTTTCGATCACCGCTTTGAGCAAATTTTCGTAACCGTCAACCGACCGGTAAAAGGGTTTCCACGACGCCAACCCGCCTCGATGTCGGAGCAACTGCTCGACCGTCAACTCCTCTCGCCAACCTCGTTCCTCACCTGTCGAATCGGCCGAAAATTCCGGAAGGTAATGAACAACCGGCAACGTTACATCCAACTTCTCCTCCGCCACAAGCCGCATCATGGTCGCCGTCGTGCCGACCACCTTTGTCAGCGAAGCCAAATCGTAAATCGTCTCCGAATCAACCAGATGCGATTGTTCGTAATCAAAATAACCGACGCTATGGACCCAGAGTTTTCCCTCTCCCCAACCAATTGCCGCAATAGATCCGGGAAAAACCTTCTCCTCGACCGCTGTTTCCAACAACTCCTCAACCGCCGAAAAATCGATCTCACCACTAAAAGTCGGCACAGTCCCCATCATCAAAAGGGTAATCAAAAACAATACTCTCAGCAGGACAACCGGGGAAAAATCCATTCTGCCAGCCTAAAACCGTCGAATACTAAAAAGCGATTATTTTTCCACGAACGAATTTGCAGCGACCGATCTCCGGTGCTATCGTATTCATACCGCCGATCGGATTCGGCCAAAAAACATCAAACTCAACCAATCCCCATTATTATGAAAATCACTACGTTCTCCCGTCTTATCTTAGCTCTTTTTACATCGACCGCTCTTTTCTTTGTCGGCTGCGAAAAAACCGCCGGTGACCGCCTCGACGATGCCATCGACGAAACCGGCGATGCACTCGATGAAGCCGGCGATACGGCCCGCGACGCTGCCGACGAAGCGCGCGACGCCGTCGATGACGCGGTCAATTGACCTTCTTCCCTCGGCTTTTCCCAAAACAGACCTCGCAAAAAGGACATCCCTTCCGGATGCCTTTTTTTATTCACAAATCGGGTAATCCGAGGACGATCGCTTTCTCTTGCATTCCGGCCGATCGGCTGTTCTTTTTAGCTTCATGCCCCGGATACCCCTGATTCTCACAGCGCTTCTCTGGCTCTTTTCGGCCGCTTCAGCGTCGCCAGAACAAGCTCTTTCGAAAGAAAACGAAATCGGGACTTTCGTCGACTGGCTCTTCAGCGAGGGACAAACATTCGACGAAATTCCGTTTGCTGACTTGATCGAGGCAGTATCTGGAAAAACGGTTCTTCCGGTCGATCTGAACGATCCAACGACCGCAACAATCCTTCAAGTGATCAGCGAGAAGGCCGACATCCTCATCGACGAACTCAACGACCCGCGACATCCGATCCATTCTGTCGGCCGCATCAATGAAATCAGCGGGCATATCGAAGATTTTCTGCGCGAAAAACTCGATTCCGCCGATCGATTCCGCTGCGAATTTCCAAGGACGGCTGACGGAAAGTTCCAGCGCTCCGGCTACCCAGACCTCCGTCTTATCCACAAAGCAAGCGGCCGAATCTTTTATATCGATCCCAAAGTCCACGCTGCCGGAAGTGAGCAAAGCAGTTTCCGCACTTTTTATTTCGAACCGAAAATCGAAACCAATAAAATCCTCGACAATGCCAGTCACCTCATCCTCGGCATTGCGCACGGCGGTCGACGCGCGGATGGAAGTTGGCATTTTCTTCGTTGGCGTCTCATCGATCTCAGCACGTTGAGGGTTCGATTGAAAGCCGAATTCCAAGCAGGAAACCGCGATTTATACCGCGAGGAAGCCGTCGTAGCCGAGAGCTCTGTTTCCATCCCAACCGACTAATTCCGGTTCTCTTCCCCCGCAGGCCGGTTCGACCCGATTTCGGCAAACCGAAGGCCGATGCTACGACCCTCCCCGTCCGAGCCGATCAAATATATCAAGGACATCCTGAAGCGGATCCAAAGGCGATCTCTGCCGTTCCTCCTCATCGGGAGTCTCCCGTCGATTGGGCTCGATAAACCGGATCATCGTATTCACAAGCATCGCATAAAAAGCCTGTGAATTCGGTTCCGACGGCGTTCCCGTAATGACAAAAGGATCGCGAAGAAAAACATACCCGCCCACACCCGGTTCATTCGACAAAACGCGCAAATTATCCAAAGTCCGCTCAAGCGATCCCTGAACTCCCATCTGAAACCGCAGATTCATTGCCTGATCGACGATCGGCACACCGTCGCGATGCCGAATCGTGCCATTTCCCTGCAAATAAAGCTCGGGCGCAACGACCGTAAATTCCTCAACAACGAAATTCAGTTCCTCATCCCGTTCGGCCTGAAGATTGATTTCATTATACGACATATTTCTCAGCTGGTTGGCGACGTTGGAAATCGCACCGACATCGCCGCCGACTTGCCCAAGAATCGCCGTCGCCGCAAATCCGAGTCCAGCCAATGGATTATCGGTATGAAAAAGCCGGATCACGCCACCGCCGCTTTTCATCCGGATACGCCCGCGAGCACCATCGATCAGATCATTGAGATTTTGGCCACTGCCGCTGATCTCGATCGATGCCGCAAAAAGTCCTTCGAGCGTCGGGGGACGATCGGGCTGAAATTGCCGAAAAAGCGCACCGACCGGCAAATTCGGAGCCTCAGCCGCTCCCGAAAGACGATACGGTTCCTCTTCATTTGCAAGAAAATCGATCGCCGCGTCCACGATCATCGCTTCATCAAGAAAATTGACTTCCAACGAGACCGCAGCCTTCTCCGGCGCGAGCGAAAAATTCCCGCGGATCTGCTCAAAAACGTAATCCTCCTCATAAAAAACCTGCCCGAGATCGAGCCTCACCTGTCCGGACACATCGCCCCAAAAAGCTTCTTCATCGCGCCCTTCCGATCGTTGAGGCGAATCCGGCTCAGGTGTCGGCGCTGACGGCTCCTCGGTCTCCGGAGCCGAGAATCCGGAAGAGAGCGCAAGAAATTGATCGGCAAAAACCTGCTCTCCTGTCAGCGAAAGATCGAATCGCAAAACCTCCCCCGCTTCGATCTCACCATTTAAACTCAAATCGGAAGTTTCCGCCCCGACCAACCGAATCGGCGCTTCGATCTGCCAACTATTTTCCGCAGTCTCCCGCAAAGCCGCCTCGATATCGACATCCGCCAGCGACTCCGACTTAGCGGCGGTCACAAGATCGCGGAGCGCAACGGTTGCGCGTACTTCCCGCAGATCGCCCGCAGAGACAGAAAGCGCTGCATCGGCCCTTCCCGAGCTGAGATTGTTCAAATCGCTCAGCATCGGCAAATTCAATAAAAGCGGAAGATTCGCGCTTAAATTCGCTTCGATCGGCCCCGTCGAAGCGATTTGTGCAGATCCATTTAGGAAATTTTGACCCTCCGCTGAAAGCTCCAACGGCTCGACCGTTGCCTGAAATTCTCCTGCTGCAAAACTCCCGGAGCCGCCGACAAGAAAGGCGACTTCATTTAACAAAACTTCTCCTCCAGTAGTGACAGCAATTCCTTCCGCCCGAAATGGATCGGTCAGATCGAACAAAATTCCTCCATCTTCCGAGCTGACGAGAAGCCTTCCGGTCACCGCTCCGCCTTCGACCGTTGTTTCCTGTTCCGTCAAAAAGAGATTCGCCCACTCAATCGGCAGTGCATGAATAACAATTTCCGCGAGATCAAGTCGGCCATCTTCGCCTTCAAGCCGTTCGCTCTCAAGATCGTAAGCGATCTGCTCGAAATTTCGCACCTCCAGAATCGTTTCATCCTCCTGCTGCAACTCGACGAGCAACGTCGAAAGCCGAACCGCCGCTTCATCCATCGAAAGATCAAAAGTCGTTTCGATCGAAAACGCACCGAGTTCTGCAAGCTGCGGAACGACCGAACCGAGACTCTCCATCTGGAACTGAAAATCCCCAGCCGCCGCTAACTCCCCGCTCGTTCCATAAGTAAAATCACCTTCCCCATTGGCGGAAAAAGCAGGCAATTCCGTTTCTCCGACAAAAGCCGCCAACTGTTCCTCATCGACCTGAATTTCCCAACGCCCGGTAATTTTTCCATCTTCCTGCTGATAGATCGCGTCGAGCATGATCAAGGTCGAAAGATCGCCCCCCGGGTTATCGTCCGCTTGATCCTGGCGAATCTGCGCCCGATATTCCTCACCGCCATCGATTGCAAGAAGAACGATATCGGCGCTCAATTTTTCCGGAAAACCAACCGCCGCTTCCGATGCTGAAAAAAGTGCCAGCAGGCGCGCCCGTTCAATTCCACATTCGCTGTCCTGCGTAATCCCCAGATTTCCATCGACTTGAAGCGATGCCAAAGCTCCCGCCACTCCGCTGTTTTTCAACTCCCCCTTCCATTGCAGCTCGCCTTCCTGGTTCGGCGCAATATCTCCGCCGCGAATCTGAAAGTCGACAACCATCGGCTCCAAATCCGAAAACTCCGGCAAAATGATCTCCCCATCGACGCGGACCGTTTCGATCGAAACCGGCATCGGAAGCTTCAACTGCTCCAAAACTCCTTCAAATAATTCCTTTTCCTCCGGAACATCCTCCTCCATTTCGAGAGCCGAAAGATCGATCAAAAGATCGGTCGCGACGAGCTCGCCGATCTTGATTTCCCCGCCGAAAAGAAATTTTGAAAGCGAAAAATCAATCGCAACCTCCGATGCCTGGTAAAGAGCGCCGTTTTGCCGAAAATCGAGAGCACGAATTTCGACTTTCCGCGGTCCCGCATGAAAATATTCGAGCTCCAACTCCTGGTTATCATCCGAAACCATTCGCACAACAAGCGAGCGCTGAACCGCGGGCAACGAAAAGAGAACCACGACCAGAACCAGTAAAACAAAAAATCCTCCGACCGCGATTAAGGCAACTTTAAGCGATTTCATACGGAACAATTAAACAGCGATCGCCACCTGCTGCAACCTCGCACATCCGCGGGCAAGCGAAGCCCCTTTTCCCTCAGGAACCGAGCTGCTTGAACGCACTTACCAAGCGCAAAACGAAATACAACCCACCCAAAAGCAGAAGAACAAGAAAAACGACGATCGCTATCCCGCGAATATGCGAAAGGGTGACGCGATCCCCTTCAACTTCATCTTCATCCTCGTCTTTCCACTCGAAATCGAGCTCTTCGTCTTCCTCAAACCAAGACATCGCACAAAGGATCGCCCACGCAACAAAACCGCGCAATCGTAAAAAACCTCCGCCCTCCGCTCTCCGTCTTCCGAGCTCCGCTCTCCGTTCTCCGGACGGCTTTATCGCTTTTGACTTGCTTCGAATCCTCAAATCCAAATTTTTGTTCTAAGCAAATCTGCTAAACCGCAAAAGAGTGCGACGTCGCTTTTTGAAATTCTCGTTCTTTTCTCATGCCCAAGAAAATCGCTTTATTTCTACTCCTTCCTCTCTTCCTCCTCTGCAGCATCAAGCTGACAGCACAAACCGCCCCTGAGATCCGCGGCATCTGGGTCGACACTTGGGGCTCCGGCTTCAAAACAAAGGCGCAGATCGACCAACTCATTGCCGACGCCCAACGCGGAAATCTCAACACGATCTTTCCACAGGTCCGGCGCCGCGGTGACGCTTTTTACAACAGCAATATCGAACCCAAAAACCCGCAGGTTTCCCCCGGCAGTTTCGATCCGCTCGCTTACCTCATCGAACGAGCACACGCAGCCAATCCTCGCATCGAAGTCCACGCTTGGATCATCGCCTACCCGCTCGGATCCGCGCACGGCCACCCCGACCATATTCTCAACAAAAACCCCGATTGGATCATGGAAGCGGCAAACGGATCGAAGCTGATCAGCAACGAATATTGGGCCGACCCGGCTCACCCCGGCGTCCAACAACATATCGTCGATGTCTCGCTCGATCTGATCAACAACTACGACATCGACGGTCTCCAATTTGACTACATCCGCTATCCAAGTCCCGACTGGGGCTACAACCCGCTTTCAGTCGCCCGTTTTAACAACCGTTTCGGAACCTCCGGCAAACCTGCGGCCAATAATAGCGCTTGGCGACAATTCCGCCGCGACGCGGTCACCGAACTCGTCCGGCGCGTTTATCTCGAAGCGATCAACCTCAAACCGATGATCAAAATCTCGGCCGCAACCATCGGTCAGGGCGGCGGAATCACACAGACCTCGCAGTGGCCGAATTCCACCGCCTACTCCGCACGTTTCCAGGATTGGCGAGCATGGTTGGAAGAGGGGATTATCGACATCAATGCGCCGATGTTTTATTATGATGCGAAAGGTCAATGGGCGCACGGATGGACAAACTGGATCACTTTTGCCAAAAACCACAAATACAACCGCCACCTCGCCATCGGGCCCGCCTGGTATCTGAACACCGTCGCGAACAGCCTTACCCAAATCCAGCAAACGAGGCAGCCAACTTCCACCGGAAACCGCGCCGAGGGCGTGATCGGTTATAATTACGCCACGACGAATACCGGCGGTGTTACCCGAACGAACTTCCTCAATGCACTGGCAAGCGGTCCTTTTTCCGGCAAAGCCCCGATTCCGCCGATGCCTTGGAAAACGAATCCGACGCGCGGACACGCGATGGGGATCGTAACGGCCAACGACACCGACGCACCGTTCGATCACGCAACTATTACCTTTAACGGCCCGGAAAATCGCACCGTTTATTCCGATGGCAATGGCTTCTACGGCGCCGTCGATCTCATTCCCGGCACCTACACGGTCACCGCATCGATGCCGACCTCCGCCTACGATCCGGCCACCGCGGAGATCACCGTCACGGCCGGATCGGTCAGTGAAGCCGATCTCGTTCTCGAATTCGCACCGGCTGCGGAAATCATCGTCGACGACACCGACGCCGAATTCGCCGGTTCCTGGAGTCTCGGAACAAATCCCAGCCATTATGGAAGCGGCTACAGGACCAGTTACCCAGCGAATGCAGCCACCGCAACTTTCCGGCCGATGATCTCGATTCCCGGAACCTACGAAATCTTCGTCTGGTATGTCTCCGGAAGCAATCGCTCAGC